>CAZOXV010000038.1:0-8647 GCA_964583935.1 uncultured Methanosarcinales archaeon
AAGAAGAAATGTCCTGCTGCTGTTCACATAGATGGAACTGCAAGGCCACAGATATTGTACAAGAAAGATAATCCAGATTTTTATGCGATTCTTACAGAATACTATAAACTTACTAATATACCTGCGATAATAAATACCAGTTTCAATATGCATGAAGAGCCAATAGTCATGACCCCTACTGATGCGTTAAGAGGATTCTTTTCTGCCAAACTTGATTATCTAGCAATAGGGGATTTTTTGGTCAGTTTCAAAGAAAATTCAAGATTCAAAGATTTCAAATTTTAATTTTAGACTACAAGATTTCCTTTTCTACACAGAGAGAATCAAATGTGGGATATTCCTTTGTAATTGAACATACGATATCTTCTTTTTTCATAATCTTTCTAATTTTTTTCGCATTGCTTGTTGATGTAACTATTCTTCTTCTTAATTCGTCCACGTAACCTTCTTTCATATTCTTTTTCTCCATCTCTTCCATAATTAACTTCAACTTTTGGATATCTTTTTCTGAGCTTTCCTTTTTTTCAAGTTCAATTATGCCACGTATTATTAAGCCTTCATCTGTTATTTTTTCATAATCTTTCTTAACATTCTTTCCTGTTCTGAGTATTCTTTTTGTTAACTGTATTCCATCTTTGAGTTTAGCAGTACAATAATGCACTCTCAAATTTATTTTTTCTTTGTCAACAAATTCTAGCAGTTCTTTTGCCATTTGTTCGGAACCTTTGACTGCGTATGAAAGATAGTTCTTTGTTTCTGCTCCCATGTCAAGAAGCTTGTTGGCTTTATTGTCAGCAACTTCGAGCTCATTTAGATTAAGAAAATGGACCTTATTCTCTATAAATTTGATTAGTTTTTTCGTCTCTTTTTCTTTCCTTGGAATTACTGGAATTTCTACTCCAATATCCCAATCAAATTTCTTTGCTAGCGAAATCCTATTCCATAACTTTTCATTATCTAGGTCTGGATGGAATCTTATTTCATCTAGTCCTGCATTATATAATGTAGTAAGGGTTTCTTCATCTAGAAGATTTAGTATTGTATAAAGATGGATATGGAATCTTTTGCCGTGGATACTTTTTAGTTTCTTTATTATGGTGGTAGTTCTGTCTAGTTTTGCCAAAGGATCTCCACCAGTTAGTCCTGCACCTAGAGCTTTTTGTCTTGCAATCTCTTCTTCAATTTCTTTGATTATTTTCTGATTGTCTGAGTTGTCTATTTTTCTCTCATTTGCAAAAGTAACATCTGTTTTTGTCTTTTCATCAGAAGTAGGACAGAAATAACAGTTCCTTGAACAGATTCCTGTTATGAATATGACTGCTTTACATCCCCTAACGCATGATGCACATCCTTTAGGTAAGGTTCCTATAGATTCTGAGTAGTATTTTGTCTGTGTTATCATTTCTTTATTTCCTCTCTTTGTTTTCTTGTCTTCCTTGTTTTCCTTGTTTTCGTGCCATATATATAAATAGTACTGCTTTAAAAATAAGTTGTTATTCAACTTGTTGATGGAATTTGTTTGCAATAAAAAGGAATCTTGTAAACAGTGTGGTAGATGTTGTCATATACGAGATAAACCGATTATGACACCCGAAGAAGATCTTAGCCTGCGAAACCGGATATACAACAAAGTTGGCATACTTTACTTGTATCCGCTCTCCCGTTATACTATCTCAATAACAGAAGATGAGAAGAAAATTTTTGAGAAACTTGCTGTGGTCAAGAAGATTAAATTGAAAATTATTCCAAAAAAGATTAAGCTGGTCTTAAGCAAACATGTTGTCTTGGATTGGTCTTTGGACCATGATGTTTGTCCTTTTTTTGATGATACTCTGAAATCATGTTCAGTATACAATCTACGACCAGAGGTATGTAAAGTTTTTCCGAATAATTACTCTTTCAAAAATATATCTGGTGATGATTCTGGAGAGAAAGCTCCTTTTGAAGACGTTCTTTTAGCTGGCGAGAAACAATTTAATATTTGTAAACCAAAGACTATCTAATTATGTGACTTTTTTGTCACACTATTTTACTTAAATTTATATATTACACCTTGCTTTTTCGTGATTGGTTGTTGTTTTTATCTTTGTAACGGCAATTATAGTAATTAGGTGATGTTTTATGTCTGCAAAATCAAAAAAGAATACTAAAAAAAATTCAAAGACAACTTCTTCCAAAAAGGGCGCACATTCCACTGATGGAAAAGGAAAAGAGCTTGTTCTGGATAATAGCAATGTAATGACAAAAGATGAACTGAAAGCTCAATATGAGGTCTTACCAAAAGAGATGAGAGAAAAGTTTGATAAGGTCAAACCTAAATTAGAAAAACTAACTAAACTTGCTATCGAAAAATTTGATGATTATATACAAGGAGTTGCTCTTCTTCCTGATAGAAAAGATGAATCCGGGAAGTTGGACACTGAGACAATTAATACATTCGTTCTTATTGATGATTCTGATTCAAAAAAAATGTCTAAGATTGAGCTTAAGGTTAAGCTTGGCAAGATACTTGAAAATATTGCGACTGATGTTGACAAAAAGATCAAAGTTGATACTGTTTTGCTTTCTGAGTTATGGCAGGCTTGTTATGACCAGAAGCTTGAGATGATTAATATTGTATCTACTTGTGCACCTGTTTTTGATAAAGGTATATTGTCCGCTGTAAAGATTTCTGAAGTGCATAAGAGTATGACTTTGAAGAAGTTTGAGAAGTATATTGTATCCTATTGTATTGCTGGTGCTTTCACCAAAGGACGTATTACTCAACAGTCCGATATTGATGTCTTTGTTGTTATAGATGATACTGATGTTAAGAAGATGACGCGTGCAGAGCTGAAGGACAAGCTTCGTACAATTATTATTTCTATGGGTTATGAGGCAAAACAGATAACTGGTGTAAATAGAGATTTTCATATTCAGGTCTATATTCTTACTGATTTCTGGGATAATCTTAAAGAGGCAAATCCAGTTATATTTGATCTGTTAAGAGATGGAATTCCTTTGTATGATAGAGGAATTTTTATGCCATGGAAGCAGTTGCTCTTAATGGGTAAGATTCGTCCGAGCGAAGAAGCTATAGATATGTTTATGAGTTCAGGGGAACAGATACAGGGACGGATTAAGTATAAACTCAAAGAGATTGCAATGGAAGATATTTTTCTGAGCATACAAACACCTTCACAAGCTGCGCTTATGACTTATGGTCTTCCACCGCCTGCTCCAAAAGAGACCCCTAAAGTCATGGAAGAGATATTTGTCAAAAAAGAAAAAATTCTGGAAAAAAAGTATGTCGATATCTTAACAGAAATTATCAAAACAAGAAAAGA
Organism: uncultured Methanosarcinales archaeon; assembly: GCA_964583935.1. Lineage (GTDB taxonomy): Archaea > Nanobdellota > Nanobdellia > Woesearchaeales > CAZJJJ01 > CAZJJJ01. The sequence continues at coordinate 3,327 of CAZOXV010000038.1, forward strand.
TATTGAGCATGGTGTACTCAAGAATATTTCTGGTTCAAAGATAGATGACCTTCTCAAGAAATCAGAGGATTATCTTTCGAGAATAAAGGCTCTTTTTAAAGAGATAGAGGCTCAGAAGAATATTGCATCTATAAATGAGTTACATGATAGTGCAGTAACTGCCGTGAGAGACTCCATAATTGCTTCTGGCATTGATTCTGTTAAGGAAGAAAATATGCAAAGTCTTTTCAAGAATCATCTTATAGATACCGGCATATTACCTCACTCTGTTTTTTCTACGTTTAAAAAGATAATCAAAGCAAAATCAAATTTCGAATCTGGAAAATTATCAAAAAATGAAGTTGTTAAGATTAAGAAGGAATATAACACTTTCATTAAAGAATTAGTTGAGTATATTCAGCGAAAACGAGCCAAAGATATTGACAGATCAAAGATAAGGATAAAATATGGTAACAAGTTTGGTGAGGTTATTGTCTTTGGTCGGAAAGCTTACGTTGTGCATGATCTTGATGCTGAAGAACGGGAAGTGTCAGTCTCGAAGCTTGATGGTTCTGGCGCTTTGCAAGAGATTAAAAAATCTTCAATGGAAGAGCTTGAAGAAGAACTATCAAAGAATGCTATTTTCGATAGGATTTTCATAAAAGAAAAACTTTTTGAGAGTTTGAAAAAAATTTTCGGTGAGAATATAGAGATAATGATGAAGTAGCTTTATTTTCCGGAAGATATTTCTAGATATCTTCGCAGGTATGTGTAAAGCTCTTGTATATAGCCTGATATCATTCCATCAAATTCGGATACTGTTGTCTTTTTTATGAATTTGTCTACAAATGTTCTCCAAACAAAATGTTCTGGTTTATTTTCTTCCCTGTTTTCATAGTCAGTAGTTACGAAACCATCAAACGCAATTTCGAGATCTCCTTCGTTCACACCTACACTTTTACCATTTATTTCTACAACCTTTCTTTTCAGTCCGGAAATTGTTATAAGAAGTCTTAGCTCAATTTTAACGAAGTCACTAACTTTTTTTGAAGGTTGGTAGAAAATTTCTACTTCTTTCTTGTTTTTAGTTATCTTTTCCATATGCTCTACTTCGTCCCTATCAGAAAATCCGTTGTCTGCAAACCATTGATCTATTAAATCATACATTTCTCTTGCATTGAATGTTCCTGAGTGCCTAAGGACTCTTCCTGATACTACTGTGCGACGTTCGGGCATAGAAAAATTTAGTTTTTTGAATTTATAAATATATTGCATTGCTTTTAACAACAAGATTTTTAAATATCTCGTCTTTTCTTTTGGTTGTTATTGTGCGGCAATAGTATGGACGGAAGTGATTTCGTCTATTTGTCCCGACTGGGTTTCGTTTCACTCAAGCCCAAATCAATAAGCAAAATCCATATTCATAAATGCGGCAATAGTATAGCGGTTATTATACGGCCTTGCCATAGAAGCAAGGTTTACAGCTTTTGCAAAGAGGCTGTGACCTGGGTTCGAATCCCAGTTGCCGCATTTTTCTTTTTTTATGAGCTTGAGTGAAACGAAACTCATGCGCTTACCAGATAACGCTAATCTGTTCTAGTTGCCGCATTTTTCTTTTATGAGCTTTTCAAAAGCATGTTTTTTATAATTATCTCTACTACTTTATGTTTATGCAACTTGAAAAAATTCCTTCAGAAGTTGAACTTGTAATCTTTGATTTCTATGATACAATAATCCGTACTGTATATTATAACCAAAACAAGTTAAGAAATGGGATTGAAGAACTTGTTGAACACTTAAAACAAGAACAAATCCCTATGGTCATATCTAGTGATGGGGATGAGTATGGGATTGAAAGAGATTTTGGGTATGCTATACATGAAGAATTTCAAAAAAACTTCAAGAAGATATATGGAAGAAAACATCTCTTGTATGACCATGAAGAAAAAAGATTATTCAAGAATCTCATTCAGATATGTGTTGAACAGGATGTAAACCCTTCAAAGACTGTTTTTATAGGAGATGATTTTAATGGAAATGATAGTTTTTCTGCACAGCATTGCAATATAGATTACATAATAGTGCCAAAACATTTAGAGAATCCGAATTTTTCTTTTACGAATTTGGTAAATTATGATTCCAAGTGAATAACTTTTTAAAGAATCTCTAATTTTCAGATTGTATTGCCTCCGTGGCTTAGTGGCTATAGCGGCTGCCTAGTATTGGTAAATCGACATTTCCCAATCCTTGAGGAAACGATTTCCACAAGTACGCAGCAGGTCGTGGGTTCAAGTCCCACCGGAGGCTTTTTTCTATAATTTCTCTTCAATATTTACTTTGCGATTTTTTATGATTTTGTTTATGGAATCTTTGTTCTGAATTATATATGATTTTTTGATATTAAAGCCATCATAGGATATTCTATTTCTGTAATCTCTTATCTGTTGAATAAATCTTTCATCAAAATTGTATTGCTTACAAACATATTTGATAAGTTCATAATGAGAACCCTCTCCACTAAATTTAACTCCATCTATTGTGCAGAGTGATTCCATTAGATAATGGATTGTATTGTAGTAATCAATTAAAGAATTTGACGGGTATCCAGTTATGTTTGTACTTTCGAGTCTCTCTAATGTAATCTTAGCCATGTTTAGCAAAGAAATTGCTTTACCTTTGTCTTCACGAGTGATTATTTTCATTAGTATAAATAAAATTGACCAAAAAGGTTTGTGCCATTAGCAATGTTATTTCTGAGTTCTTTTGGATGGTTCTTTATGTCTAAGTTAAAATGAAGCTCAATTTTCCTTCTTAATAATTCCTCATATTTTTCTAGATTCATCTTCACTTTTTCAGACTCTACAAAAATATCTATATCGCTCTCTTCTGTGTCTTCACCTTTCTCATAACTTCCAAAAAGAGTTATGCATCTTGGTGATGAATGCTTAATTATTTCTTCAATAAGACCTGATGAATACAACTCTTCTAAATTACTCAATCTTTTAAGTGTCTTATTTGAATTATTTTGAAAATTATACATATATTCTGGATATATTCTTGATCCTCTTGTTTCTTTTTTCAGAACTATTATCTCTTCTTCCAGAAATCTTTCAAGTATTTTGGAGATTGATGTATGCGCTATTCCTGTTTTCCTACTTATTTCTTTCAGATAATGTGTTTTTGTTGGTTCTTGAAAGAATATCTTAAGAACTCTTTGTGTGGTACTTTTTTGTAACATATGTTACTTTAATGTAATGTCTTATATAAATTTATTGAAAGTTTTTTAAATAATCATTAGTTTCAGAGTTTATGTTGCCCTCGTGGCTTAGCGGTATAGCGTTACCTTGGTAAGCACTTTGTTCCAATAAGGTAAAGGTCCCGAGTTCAATTCTCGGCGAGGGCTTTATACAAAAAGTTCAATTCTTCAGTATACTTTTATAAATAGTAATTCAATCGTTCAGGTATGCCAATCACACTTGAAAATGATAAAATAGTGGTTCGTGACGAGCCAAATATGTTATCCGATAACTTGAGAAAGATTAATCTATTGAATAGAGATGCTCTGTTTTTGCATCCTTTCACTAATAAGATGGGTAGACAATTGGTCTATTATATGGCTAATTCATTCTATTATACCCTTTCTAATCCTGAACCAGTGGATCTATCCAAGAACACTTTATCTGTCAAACTGAGGGCTATATCGAAGATTGATGAGTATATCCGTAAACCATTGAATGAATACACCTATCAGGACTTTAATGTGTTCATATCTGCTTTTATGAATGGCTCAATAAAATCTTCCTCTTATAAAAATTTGAAGCCCCAGGCAATAAATGGCTATGTGATTCAGTTTAAACGATTTTGGCGTATTATAGGCAATATGTGATTCAAAATACTCCTGAAGAGTTCGATGAAAGACTTTTTGATTGGGGTCTCAATATAAGAGCTCCTAAAGTTAGTAGAGAATATGAAGATATTCCTGATTTGAACATATATCAGATAAGACAACTTGCTGACAATATGGGGTCAGCTGAGTATAAATCTCGTGTTCTCGTTTCAGTTAATCTTATGGGGCGAAAGTGCGAGACACATTTTTTGAGGATGCGAAGTATAGTTCGGAAAGATGATGGCTCTGTTTGGGTAAAATTGCCTAAAGAAAAAAAACATTCTTCTGATAAAACTCAGGTTCAATTATACAGCTATGTTGCCAAGCCATTTATTGAATATCTTAATCAAAATAATTTTGGTGAGGATGACTTTGTGTTTCCCACAGCTGATGCTGCTTTTGCTAAACATTTAAAGAAAGTTTCTGAGAATATTTTGAAAACCCGAGTAACACCCAAAACACTTAGAAAAATAGGTGTCGGTATTGCAGAGTCTTTGGGATATTCAAGAGCAGATGTTGAGAGGATTGGTGGATGGGCTGCAAATAGTTCTGTTGTTGAGTATTATTTCAATCGTAGAAAAGGTGTTTCCACAAGGAATGATGATAAAGTTGAGAGAGAGCTTGCCAAGGATATATATGATGATGTTGAGCGTTTAAGAGCACAAAATATGGCTTTAGAATCTAAAATTGCTACAATTGAAAGAAATAGTTTAAGTGACACTCAGAAGCAAGATGTGTCAAACACAATTCTTGAGATGTTTTCTCGTATGGGTGTAGACAAGATACAGAAAATAATGGATCGCATTGAAAAAGATGCTTAGTATTAGTTCCTGCGATGATGCTTAAATCTTATATGTAAAAAATTAAGGTAATTTTATATTCCCATTTTTCTTTTCATATTCCTCTATTGCCTTTTTTAACTCGTTAAAAAGTCTTTTTGCACCTATAAATGACATAAAGACACCGGCATCCGCTATGAAAATATCATTCTTTCCATCATTGATTCTTTCATTTAGTAATTCGAATCTGATGTCGTGTTCGGTCATTCCTCCTTTTACGTTTGTTACATAATACTTTCTATATTCCGGAGCTCGACTGAATACTTCTTCTTCTTTATTTGTCATAATTATCTCCCTCCACTATGCAGCTAAACAAGGACTTGTAATAGATAAAATAAATTTATTCTTGCTTATGTCTGATGTGTTTCTGCAATCATATGTTTCTGATTGTCTTAAACTATATATTTGTGACTTGACGTAAATCTTTTTGGTTTCGTGATTGTAAATAAGCATTTTCTCTGTTAGTTTCTCATTAATTACCTCTTCAAACATCATTAAAAAGCATTTTGCTGCAGGTTCTGACTGATTTAAAGTAAACATTTGTGTTAAACCTATTTTTTTTGTTTTTTTTAATATTTGGTTGCTAAGTAACTCCTTTATTTCCTTTTTTACTTTAT
>CAZOXV010000039.1:0-8562 GCA_964583935.1 uncultured Methanosarcinales archaeon
AGGACTTGTTTCTGATGCACAGATGCTCTCTAAAGTTTTTAGAGCAGAATTAAAGCTCAGAAGTCTTAGATCGAGCGGTGTTGTTGATGTCAAGAGCGCGGCAAATCTTCTTGCAGGCATGGCCTATGAGAATATAAGAAAGATGTCAATGGTGCAGAGTATAGTTGGATTTCTTCTTGCTGGTTATGATCAAGATGGATTTTATCTATACGAGATAGGTGTTGATGGAAGCATATTTGAGCAAGATAACTTTGTAGCAGACGGCTCCGGAAGCGTTTTTGCTTATGGTGTTTTAGAAAGTTCCTTCAAGGAAAATATGTCTGTTGAAGAGGGTATCGAGCTTGCAAGGAAGTCTTTGAAGACTGCCATGTCGAGAGATTCTGCGTCTGGCGACGGTTTTGATATATACAAGATAACTAAAGGTGGTCTTGAGAAAGTTGAAACTGTAAGTTTATCTTATAAAGAGTAATTTTAGTTTGTATTTCAAGCGCTTATGCGCGTCTATTTATTTTCATTTTTTAGTCAAACACTCTTTGTTAGTTTATGATGAAGCTGTGTTTTTCGATTTTTTAGTGGGTTTTAGTGATAAAAATTTATTTTTGTGAGGTATGTAGTTGAAATAAGAAATTTTGACGTCTATTATATACAATTAATATTCTTAAGGTGTAATTTGCTATGGCAACGGTAACAAACAATATTATGAAAGAAGTTCTGAAGATAGTTGATCCTGACAATGACAAAATAAGTGAATCTGGGTTTGAAGGAGCAAACATTGTTCTTTATACAAAAGATGAAAATTTTTTTAATAATGATGGTGGAATAATAAAGAAAGCAGTTCATGAATTCAAAAAAAGAATAGAATTGCGGCCTGATCCAAGCACTTGCTTGAAACCAGAAGCGGCTGAAAAAATAATTAGAGAGCTTCTTCCTGAGGACTCAGAAGTCGACACAATTCTTTTTGATCCACAGCGTTCTATAGTTGTGATTGAGACGGAAAAACCAGGCGTTGCGATAGGAAAACAAGGCCAGACTTTAAAAGATATTCGTGAACAAACTTTATGGGTTCCTGTGATAAGGCGGAAGCCTGCTATAAAATGCCAACTAATCGATGATATTCGTGGTGTTCTTTACCAGAATAATGATTTTAGGAAAAAGTTTCTTAATCAGACAGGTCACAGGGTTTATGATGGCTGGATTCGCGGAAAGAAATCTGAATGGATAAGGATTACTATGTTGGGTGGGGGAAGACAAGTTGGACGTTCAAGTATCTTGTTGCAGACACCAGAATCTAGGGTTCTGCTTGATTGTGGTATTGACCCTGGTCTTGAGATGAGTAATTCTAATGCCTTTCCTTACCTTGAGTCTCCTGATTTCAGGATTGATGAGCTTGATGCTGTTATTGTTTCACACGCTCACTTAGATCACAGTGGTTTAATTCCACTTTTGACGAAGTATGGTTACAAAGGTCCTATATATTGCACAGAACCAACCCGTGACATTATGTCTTTGCTCCAGCTTGACATGGTTAAAATCATGCGTGGTGAAGGAAGAGACCCTCTTTATACCAGCGACCAAGTCAAAGATGTAGTTAAACAAACCATTACAGTTGGCTATGAAGAGGTTACGGATGTAACTCCTGATGTAAGGTTAACTTTCTATAACTCTGGTCATATAATCGGAGGATCAATGGTTCATCTTCATATAGGAAATGGTTTGCATAATCTTCTTTATACTGGAGATATCAAAGTAAACAGAACTGCTTTACTAGAGCCTGCATCAACTTCTTTTCCAAGACTAGAAACTGCAATCTTAGAGAGTACTTATGGTGGCAAAGAGAATTTTCAACCAACAAGAGAAGAATGCGAAGCAGATTTGATAAAGATAGTCAATGAGACTATAAACAGACACGGTAAAGTTCTCGTTCCTGTTCTTGGTGTTGGAAGAGCTCAGGAAGTTATGCTTGTCCTTGAAGCCATGATGCGTGCAGGAAAGTTGCCTGATGTTCCGATTTATGTAGATGGAATGGTTTGGGATGTGACGGCAATACATACTGCTTATCCTGAATTTCTCAATTCAACTGTTAGAAAACAAATATTCCATAGAGATGAAAATCCGTTCTTATCAAAAACATTTAAGAGAGTAGGTTCTGCAAAAGAGCGGCAATTTATTATGGATGAAGAAGGTCCTTGTGTTATTCTAGCAACTTCTGGAATGATGATGGGTGGTTCTTCGGTTCAGTACTTTAAGGCACTTTGTGACAATCCTAAGAATTCTATTGTTTTTGTTTGTTATCAGGCAGAAGGAAGTCTTGGACGGCGTGTTCAGCGTGGCGAAAAAGAAATCAACTACATGAGTTCCGGAAAAACTGAACTTATGCTGGTTAAGCTAGCAATCCATACAATAGAAGGTCTTTCAGGTCACGCGGATAGGAGAGAGATAATTAATTTTATTCGAAGATCGTCACCAAGGCCAAAGCGGATTATATTGAATCATGGAGAAAGTTCAAGATGTCTTGACCTTGCAAGTTCGATACATAAACAATATAAGATAGAAACGAACGCACCAAGAAACCTAGAATCGATAAGGATTGTATAGACAATCCATTTTTATTTTTTTATTCGTCTATTTCGTAGGGCATATCTCTTATAATTTCCTCACGATCTGTATTTCTTCTGACAACTCTGCTGAACTCTTCAATGCTTTCCAGATATTGATACATGTATGACTCGCATAGTTCTTCAGTATCCTTATCATTTGGCAAAAAATATAGGGCTCTTACAGCTCTACCTTTTAGGTCTGTGCAGCACTTAGCGACAGATAAGTCATAATCTAATTCAGCATATACTGATGTTAATATTGTATCCATAACATTTTCAGGGATTATTTTGTTTGGCATAGCAATATATGAGACAGTATCGTCCTGATAGTTTGTTGGTCCAGATACAACCAAAGGAGAACCATATATGCTCAAGCTTGCTTTATTTACCTTTACAAAATCACCACCATCTATGAAGCATTCGCTTAACTTTTCATAGAAGACACCATCGATAAATTCTCGACCTGCAGACATAACGTTTATTGGCGATGAGAAAGGATAAAGTTTTTCTGACTCTATGAATGAAACTTCTTCATTTTCATCTACAATTTGGTCTATAGAGTCTTCAACCATAACGCATAAGAAGTTATATTGCTTTGAAATATATAAGCTTTTAGAGGAATTATAATATAATAATGTAAATTAGGCTTCGTAATTGTTATTCTATTTCTTCTTAATAACTGCTATGAAGAATCCCTGTGTACCATGCTCATCTGGCCAGTATCGCTTCTGTGAAACAACTTTTATGCCTAGTTTGTCTTCTCCCCAAGCAATAATTTCTTCATTCTCTTCAGGCTCGAGGGAACAAGTTGAATAGACCATTGTTCCTTTGTCTTTTAGCACTGATACAGCTTCTTCTAACAATTGTCTTTGCACCTTTGAATTGGCTTTTATGTCTTCAAGTGTTCTTTTATCAAACCAATCTTCTTCAAGTGTAAAATTTCCTGAACAGGGTGCATCAAGCAAAACCTTATCAAATGTGATACCTAAGTCAGATGTGTATCTTGCATCTTTATTGAATATAATGGTGTTTTTCGCTCCAACCCGTTCTATATTATTTCGTAAAGCATATAGTCTGCGCTCATTATTGTCAAGAGCGATAATTTTTCCCTTATTCTCCATTAATTGTGCGATATGAGTTGTTTTTGAGCCTGGAGATGCACACATATCAAGAACAACTTCTCCTTTCTTAGGGTTAAGTGCTTCTGATGCTGCTTGGCTAGCTGCCTCCTGGATATAATAGTATCCTAGAAGATATTCTGCAGTAGAGCCCAGTGAAAAATTAGGCGATGAATAGTAGTATCCGTCTTTTAGGAAAGGAATCTTTTCCAGTGTTGCCTTTTCTTTTCTTAGTCTTGCCAGAACCTCTTCATGGGTTGTTTTTAATGTATTTACCCTTAGAGCCTCTCTAACATTACTTTTATCAATATCAAAATCAGGTTTAATCTGTTTGTATCTCTTTAAAAAAAATGCCCTCATAACAGCTTTTAGTCTAGCCCAATATATAAAATATGTGTCATTTACGTTTGACTTAGTCTTTTAATCGTAAGATTTTTAAACGGTATCTCCAACCCAAAGAATGAGGGGTAATGGGTAAGATAAAAGAGCTGAGACAAGATATTGTTGAACAGATAGCTGCAGGAGAAGTTGTTGAGAATCCTGCTTCGGTAATCAAAGAACTCATAGAGAATTCTGTAGATGCTGGTGCAAATAAAATCTTCATCGAGATAGAAGATGGTGGAAAGACCTTAATCAGAGTTACAGACGATGGTTTTGGTATGACTAAAGAAGATGCTGCGCTGTCTATAAAACGGCATGCAACCTCAAAACTTGATGGTTTGTCTGATCTTTTTAATATAAAGACTCTTGGTTTTAGAGGTGAAGCGCTTGCCGCAATCTCTTCCGTTTCGAACTTTGAGTTGTTAACAAAAACAGATTATGCAATGGAAGGCACTCGTGTTCGTCTTAGCGAAGGCGAGCCCGCTGTTGAGACAGTAGCATGTCCGAAAGGTACGACTATTGTTGTAAAAGATTTATTTTTTAATACTCCTGCAAGGAAGAAACATCTTCGTACAAATGCTTCAGAAGCAAATAAAATAACAGAGATAACAACAAAATATGCCCTTGTGAATCCTCTTGTATATTTTAGGTTGACTATAGACGGGAAGACTATTTTAAATTCTCCTAATACTGCATCGCTATACAACAATATAGTCGATATATATGGTAATGATGTTGCTAAAGAACTTGTAGAGGTTGACTATTCTGATTCTAAGTATGCCATTAAGGGTTATGTTTCTAAACCATCCTTTTCTAGATCAGATAAGGATTTCATGAATATATTCATTAATGGTAGGTATGTTAGAAACAAAACAATCACTGATGCTGTTTTTGATTCATACCATACCCTCCTTCATGGCCAGAGATATCCATTTGCTCTTCTTCAGATTGCCATAGAGCCAGGAAAACTTGATGTAAATATCCATCCTAATAAGATGAAGATAAAAATTGAGGAAGAAGGCAAGTTATATGAGGTTATCTTTGATGTTGTGCGCAATGCGCTTAAGAGCAATGATATACTCTCCGGACCTCCTAAAGACTCGTTCTCTCAGGAGAAAATTTCTGGAGAAGATGAGCGAAAGGAAGCTAGCCAAAGTCAAGAAAGTCTTGAAAATGCTGATGATAGTGTTGATGCTGATAATATCCATCAAAATAACTCGTCTGCAGTAGCTTCTGGCAGTTCTTCGCCGAAAAGGTTTCCTGTGTACCCTGATGAGCAGATTACATTGAGAGAGTCCAATAAAAAAGAAAATTCTGAAACCGGCGAAAAGGACGCTGATTCAAGTGCAGGGACTGTTTCTGTTGTTGAATCTGATTATAACAGTGAACTTTTAGCTGGAAGCAATAGTGAGTCTGATATAAGGAAGGATATGGAAGAAAACACTCATGTTACAGAGGGTAGCAAAAGTACCATAGATACTTCCCTTTCAGGCCAGAAGAATCTCAGAGTCATCGGTCAGATTTCCCGAACATATATCCTTATTGAGACCTCTAATGGTCTTGCAATAATGGATCAACATGCAGCGCATGAGCGAATACTTTTTGACAAGATTCTTACTGAGTCGCGAATGAGTATTGGTAAGCAAGAGCTTATTTCGCCTGTTGAGATATCGGTTGGCATAAGGGAGACCACCGCTATAGAATCTAATAAATCTCTACTTAGGCAGTTTGGTTTCGAGATTGAGAATTTTGGTGGTGGAACTTATCTTTTACGATCTGTTCCTGTTGTTTTTAAGAAGACATTAGGCAATGATTTTTTCACTAATCTGCTTACTGACATAATATCACATGCACGTGTGAACTCGCTTGATAAGATGAAGCATGAAGTTGTAAGCACAATGGCCTGTAAGGCCGCAATTAAAGCAGGAGATGAGCTTACTCTCGATGTAATGAAGGATATTGTTGCAAAATTCTTTTCTCTTGATATGAGTTATACATGTCCACATGGAAGACCTATTGTTCTAGAAATAAGCATAGATGAGCTTGAGAAAAGATTCAAGCGTAAGGGTTTCTAAAGATCTCTAAAAGTTTCTGAATATTGATTTTATTTTGTATACTAATCTATCTTTATTAGGGTGGTCATCGCTAGTTTTAGCAATCTTTAATTCATAATTTTCTTTTTCACACACATAAGCAGGAGTCATAATGTTTCCGTATAGGAGTGTTACATATATGCCGTCGTCTTGTGAAAATGATTGAACTTTCCCATCATATCTTTTGAATAACGACATCTTTGCAGATTTTCTTACTTCTTCTGCAGGATCAAGTTCACTCATCAATGCGAGTGTCTTAATAATCTCGTACTCTTGTTCTGGTATCATGTCTTCTAAATTTTTTTGTGCTATCATTTTATTCATAAACCCATTATTTCAGTAATAACTAAGCGTCAAAAAGACTCACCTGTATTCCTGATTTATCAGATTTTCCTGAAACGCTTTTTTTTGTGGCGTCAGTAGATTCTAACAACCTCATTATTTCTTTGCTTCTTAAGATAACTTCGTTTGGAAGCCCTGCAAGTCTTGCAACCTGGATTCCATAACTTTTATTGGTCCCTCCCTCAACAATTTTCCTTAGAAAAATTATTTCATCATCTTTTTCTTTCACAGCGATATTATAGTTCTTAACCTCTTTATATTCTGTAGAAAGCTTGTTTAGTGCATGATAATGGGTAGCAAATAGTGTTTTTGTTTTGATTTTGTTATTTATGTATTCTGCAACAGACCAGGCAATTGAAACACCATCGAATGTGCTTGTCCCTCTACCAATTTCGTCGAGAAGTACAAGACTTTTTGATGTTGCGTTATTAAGTATGCTGGCTGTCTCGCTCATCTCTACCATGAAAGTTGATCTTCCTGACGCAAGGTCGTCTCTTGCACCAACTCTTGTAAATATTCTATCTGTAACTGGTATTTCTGCATAATCAGCAGGTACAAAAGAACCCATCTGAGCCATTAGTACAATACATGCAATTTGTCGCATATAAGTGGATTTACCTGCCATATTAGGGCCAGTTATTATCATCATTCGATTATCAAAATCGAGAGCGATATCATTTGGTATGAAATGCCTTTCAATCTGTTCAATTACGGGATGACGCGATCCTTTGATATTGATATTGTAACCTATAATAATATCTGGTCGAGAATAGCTATTTTGATGGGCTATGCGACTAAATGACGTAAGTACATCAATCATAGCAATCTTTCTTGATATTTGTTGAAGAAGTGTGATGTGCTTTGTTAAAAAATCAAGCACTTCATTGAAAATTGTATATTCTAATGTGTTTAATCTTTCTTCCGCGTTAAGTATAACATCTTCCTTTTCTTTTAGCTCTTCAGTTATATAGCGCTCAGCATTAGCTGTTGTCTGTTTCCTTATATATTCTTCAGGGACCTTATCGAGATTTCTTCGGGTCACTTCTATATAGTATCCAAAGACTTTGTTGAATCCAACGCGGATGTTAATTCCCAAACGTTTCTTCTCTTTTTGCTCAAGTTCAAGTATCCATTTCTTGCCTGAACTAATAGTCCCCCTAAGCTCATCGAGGTTCTTACTATATCCTTTTTTTATTATGTTCCCTTCTCTTATACTGTTTGGGGGTTCTTCTTTTATTGCGTTTGACAACATCTCTTCAATCTCATCATAATTAGGGAAACGTGAAATTTTACTTGAGAGATGATTTTCTATTAGAGTATCTGATTTTATTTTTGGTTCAACTTTGTCGAATATATTTTTGATATCTGGTATAATCTGCAGGGAATCTTTTAATGCAATTAGATCTCTTGCATTTGCGCTTCTTAAGGAGATTTTAGATATGAGGCGCTCTATATCATATATTTTTTTAAGAGCGTTAGTCAGTTCATTACGCGCAAAAGAATCGGATTTCAAGGTTTCTACAACATCATGCCTTTCGTTTATTTTTTCTGGGTTGAGCAATGGTCTCTTTATCCATTGTTTTAACATTCTCCCACCCATATTTGTCATTGTGTAATCTACAACTGAAAGCAATGTGTTTTTTTGGCTTCCATCATTGAGATTCTGTATAACTTCCAAATTTCGTAGGGTGTTCGCGTCTATTATCATATAGTTCTCAGGAGAAAAAAAGCTGACCTTTGTTATATTTGTAAGATCTATTTTTTGAGTTTCGTTGAGGTATGAAAGGAGTGCGCCAGAGGCCACTATTGCCGCATCTTTATTCTCAAGTCCAAATGCCCTTAAATCGTTAGTCCCAAAGTGTGCTGATAGATTTTCATATGCGCTCTTGTATCGGAATAGTTTGCCATCGTGTGTATTAATAAAAATTTCCGTTGTCTTTATGAAATCGATAATCTGTTTGTTCACATCATTGAACAGAAAATCTTCTTCCAACAGTAATTCAGAGGGCATAAATTTTGCTATTTCTGATA
>CAZOXV010000040.1:0-8525 GCA_964583935.1 uncultured Methanosarcinales archaeon
CCCTTGTTTATGAACTCATAGAATCCTTTCTTCAGTACAGCTCTTACTCCATTTACATTCCAAGACACTAGTTTCATTTTGACTTAATCATCATACCACCCTTTTTATTTCTTCCCTTTAATGCCTTCTTTTCGTCGAGAAAACACATTTCTACATGGTTTATTTGGTATTTTAACCGATACATTTATATAGAAGTTTAAACTAATAGAGGAAAAACTATACTAAGTTACAATTACTCTCGTCGAGAACTTTCGGGAGTTTTTGTGAAAAATGATAATACCAAACGAAGGTGATTCCCAATGTTGAAGAAAATGACAAAGAAAGCTGAAATGGCAATCGGTACCCTTATCATATTTATAGCTATGATTTTGGTTGCTGCAATTGCTGCAGGTGTAATTATTCAGACTGCGACTGCACTTCAGAACAAAGCATTGCTTACTGGCGAGCGTGCTAAATCCCAAGTTGGAACTAGTATACAGACAATACTTGTATATGGTGAAGATGGAAGAGATAAGCAGCTAGAAAGCTTTTTTATCAAGATTAAATTGTCTCCCGGCTCAGACTCTTTAAAATTCGGAGACATGTTGCTGGCAATTGATACTGACAGGTCATCATTAGCAAGCATATATGGTGAAAGACCAAGGCTCTTGAATCATACAGATGAATGGTATGAGTTTGATGCGTATGCTGTTGATTTTAAAGATGATGATCTCCCTGATTATGTAAGGCTGTATAATGAAACACATCTACAGTTTAACATATCAAACAGTACAGCATCGTACTTCACTCTGTTCGCACCAATACAGTTTGCAGATGGTTATAGTACAATGGCTACTGCATCAACATCTGATCCTGTATATTTTGAGACATTCTCTGGAGATTTAAAGATTGGTGAGGAAAAGCTTGGAACATTCCATCTTGTTGGTCATACAACTTCACCCAACTATTTTTCTGATGACGTCTTGTTTGTTGTTGGAACAGGTGGTTCAGTTGAGCAGGGTGCTTATGCCGTAGACTACTTGTTGAAAGGAAGTACATGGAAGGATGGCTACCTGCAGAGAGGAGATGTTGTTAAGCTTGCAGTTGTTGCTCCACACCCAATTGGAGAAGACGAACGACTCACAGTGAGATTTATACCTAAGACAGGAAATCCAAGAACACTTGAGATTGTTGTTCCTGATCTTGTAAGCTCACGAAGAGTATACATATTCAACTAATTTTGGTTGAATATTATTTTTTTCTTTTTTTGTTTAATCACTTGTAGCTAATGAATGGGCTGTATTAATTTTCGGAAATGTAAACTCGTATGAGGTAATTGCCATGGTTCGTTTTGGATATGTACTAAGAGACTTAGCTGCAACAGGTTTCTTTGGTAATGGTTTTTTCTCGTACCTTATTACAACTTCCTATGAGAAGGTACCCGAGTTTTTTGCGAGTACAATCGAATTTGCAGAGGCACATCTGTTTCCCATAATATCCGAACATTCCTCGTTTGTTGCAACTGGTGCATTAATTATGACGTTGATCTCATCAATTAATTTGTTTTCGAATATATCCCTCAATGCTAAGACAGATTTATTTCGTATTGCATCTGAATCTAAGCTCCCCTACGATGCGGATGTGCATGATGCTGTAAGGCACAAGATGCCAAAGAAATTCGAGAATATCTTTGTAATATCTGAAAAGAGGATGAATAAAAATGAAACGCACAACATGCTTGATGAATTATTTACCGATAGCAACCTCACTAATCCACACTACTGTGTTCCTACCCTGGTCGAATCTCTTAAATCGCTCAATTACCATATTGCTTTTCATGACCACTCAGAGATTTTTATTAAGCAGAGACTTATTGATATGGGCTGGAATTTCAACGTATTAAATCAGGCTTTTTTGGTGATAGATATGGAAATATGCAATGAAATAGGTGGCGCATATTTTGCCGCTTCGCATGAAGAGATTGCAAAATCTATGAGAACCTTTAAGGAACTCGCTGCAAAAGGGTATACTCAGAAAAAAATCGAAAATTACCTCATCGACAGAGGATTTGAAAAATCAGATATAAATAAAGTGTTGAGCAAGATATACAAAGTGCAAGAGCTTCATACAACCATAAGAAGAAGCCATGAAAGAAAGATAAGGCGTGCACTAAGGCTCAATATGATTCATCCATCCAAGCTCACAGACGGGAATTACAATTCCTGAGGTATTGTCGCATCCGTGGATTTTTCCACGGATGTTTTTATTTTTCAAATTTATCAGTATTGATTCTTTCTTATTTAACAAAACCTTTAAAATAAACTCCTGCACACTCCTATTTATGGAGCAAGCTAATGAACGGGAGCAAGTTAATGAGAAACCCAAAGAGTACCCCAAAGAGCAAAAAGATCAACAGCCTAGTCTAAAGGAAAGAATTCTTCAGTCTTTAGATGGTATACGACCATACCTTAATATGGAGGGTGGTGATGTGGAATTTGTTTCTTTCGATGACAATACAGGTATTGTTTCTGTAAGGTTGCAAGGCGCATGTAGTCATTGTGCCATTTCTACTGTTACTCTAAAGATGGGTATTGAAAGGACATTGATGGGTGATGTTCCTGAGGTTAAGGGCGTAGAGCAAGTGGAATGATTTTTCTATTCTTCGTCCATATATCTTCTGTTTCTTATTGTTTTTTGATATTTTTGTCTTCTTAAAGGAAAGTTTTATATAAAATAATGAATATATATTCATTAAAAAAACAATATGGAGGTGTTAAAATGCCAAATAGAGATGGAACTGGTCCATTGGGACAAGGGACTTTTACTGGAAGAGGTCGTGGTCCTTGTGGTGCTGGATTAAGAAACGGATTTGGAAGCAGATCTTTCGAGCGCGGTTTTGGTATGGGTAGACGAAATTTTGGAAACGTAAATTTGTCTAACGAAGAAAAGAAAAAAATGCTGGAAGCTGAACTTAAAGAGATAGAGCGCGAGAAAGAAGTTATCAAAAAATCACTAGAAGAAATGGATTAAAGTAGTCCATTTCATCCTTTTTATTTTTGTTCTATCTCAACAGTTTTAGTAAATTTTAAAAATTATTATGAATCAATATTCTAAATGCCACGACCGAGATTATTTAGGAGGGTTGGATTCAATCCTTCTGTTACTTACTTTAAGCCGCAAGGGATTCCACTATCCATGCTAAAAGAAAGTATTCTTACTGTTGATGAGTTTGAGGCTATACGACTTAAAGATTATGAGCAATATCCTCAAGGAAAATGCGCAAAATTGATGAACATCTCCCAACCAACGTTTCATAGACTTGTTGTTTCTGCACGAAAAAAGATGTCCGATTCCATAGTTAATGCGAAAGCCCTAAGAATTGAAGGCGGGAATTTTAAGTTGGGAGACAAGCCGCAATAGTTCGCGATTAGTTGCTGTGTTTGTCTTTCTTTTTTATTGGCAATGGTACAAGAATACTTGTTCTTTGCTTGTAGTTTCTGTATTTCCTATCTTTACCCCATTTAGCATCTGCCGATTTCTCGAGCGGGGGAATACCTGTAACAAAAATAATTAGTGTTGATATAAAGAGTGGGCTCACTAGTCCTATTGCTCTCTCCCAGAGAGCTAATGAAGGGATTGTAGCAATATATACGCCAATCCAACATAGAATTTCTCCAAAATAGTTAGGATGTCGTGAATATTTCCATAGACCACTTTGTATGAATTTGCCTTTGTTTTCTTGTTTTTGTATAAAATCATATTTTTGCTTGTCAGCGATTGTTTCTATTAGTATACCAATTAACCACACTACAAATCCCACGATTAATATTATATCTATTCTTTTAGACTGATTGTCCATAAAAAGTAATGCTGGAATCAATATTATCCAAACAGATACACCTTGTAAAATCCAAAATTTTAGAAAACTGGTAAAGGATTCTCTTATGCCATCAAATCGTTTATCCCTCTTGATCTTCTTTATGCGATTAAACAGATATGAACCCAATCTAAGACTCCATGCAAAAACCATTGATGATACAATGATGTTTTCTAGAGAAAAGCCATTTGAAATCAATGCAATTAGAGTTAGTACTGCAAACGTGAGTGAATAACTTAGGTCTGTTAATTTGTCTGCTTTTAGAATATATGCAGGAATAAACATAAGCAAATTTATCCCAAGAGATGCAATTAAGTAGTACAGTATATCTAACATATAATCGTATATAGGCTTTTGAGTTTAATAATGTTATCTTCTAGATTTTACGCAAAACTTTATTAACAAGTTCAAGTGGAGCTCCAATTAGAGCCCAAATTTTTGGTATATAGGCTACTTTCTTTTTTTTTGTGATGTCTTTGTAAATTTTATTGGCAGCATTTTTTGAACTTATAGCCAACATTTTATTAGTAGAATCTAGCAGTCTTGTTCTAACAAAACCCGGTCTTATGTCTGTTATTAAAACGTTATTTTTTTCTGTATTCATCTTCTCTCTAATATTTTTAATATATTTTATCTGGTATTTTTTTGTTTTCCTGTAGATATCCTTTTTTGTGTTTAGACTTAATCCTGCAATTGAAGTTATTGCAACTATATGGCCTGCTTTCTTTCTTTTGAAATAGTTATAACTCCAATCCATTACTGAAGTGAATCCTGTTATATTTGTGTCTATGACATCTTTGTCAGAACATTCTTTATCTTTATGTGTAGCTGTTATTGCAGAACTTACTATAACTAGATCTAATCCCCCCAGTTTCTTTTCTAGTTTATCAAAAATACTTTTTGTATTTTCTGTATTTCTAATATCAAATTTCTCTACAATCAATGTTTTCAGATATTTACTTTGAAGGTTATCTAACAGATTAATTCTTCTTCCGATAACACATATTTTATATTTTTTTTTTAGAAGTATTTTAGCTAGTGATTTACCTATTCCAGAAGTTCCTCCAACTATTATTGCTTTCTTCTGTATGTTATTTTTTTGCATTTTCGTATGCCTTTTCAAAAAACTCTTTGAATATGCTGTAATGAAATTCTTTTGCTTCTTTCCCTGAAGTGTTCGGGACATAGACCAATGAATCTTTGTTGTAGTATATTCTATGATATATCCCAAATGTGAACTGCTCGGGATTAACAATATTTTCCAAATTATCAAGATTCTCTTTAATCATATTGTAGCTTGTTTTTTTGTCTATGCTGTTGCTTAATTCTTCTATAAGTCTTCTGATCTCTTCTGGCTTACCTATTACTTCTATTTTGTAATCCTTTCTTTTGCATTTCATTAGGAACCTCGTATTATCTTAAGCATTTCAACTGCTTTTTTTGGTTCTCCTCTTCCTATTGGAAAATAACAAGGGAATACCCGTGTCTTGACATTATTATCAATTTTGTATTCAAAAGGTGTTGCAAACTGTTTCACAATTGTTTTTTGATAATATTCTTTTAGTTTAATTTTTTCTCCTACAAGTTTTTGGAATGGGATTAGTCCAAATGTTACAATGTTCTTAGGTCTTACTATTTCAATCTCCTTTTTAAGAATAGGAAGAAACAATGTTGTTTTTCTTGAATCTGGCAGTGTGGCATCTTCTCCAGTCCATTTCACTATGTTTGTAAAATAAAATGATTTTCTATCGAGGTGTTTTAATACTTTGTATGCCAACTCTACTGGCCACTCTCTTGTTTTCTCTATTGTTGACATTAGTTTGCTATCAAATAAACCTGCTCTATCAAATATTCTCCAAATTGCTTTAGTTCCTATGAATGGATACCTGGGTCCGTTCCACTCTTTTCTGGAGCTTATGTTTACATGTGTGGGGTTTATGAAGATAAACATAAACTCGGGCTGTTCTGTCTTGCCATTGCCAAAGATTGGACATAATCCATTATCTCCAAAATTTTTTAAGTTTATTTCCTCAACAAGATTCCACAATTTTTCAAGTTCTGTATTCTTAGGTTGGTCCATAAGTTAATTTCACTCTTCTTCTATATAAATTTTTCAAAAGCTGTATTGTTCCCATAAAAGATATAAATATGTTTCATTCTTTTTATCTAATGAAACAAGTTACTAAGTTTTATATTTCTTCTTTTTTAAAGAATCAAACTTATTTCACACCAGTTCTAATTCTCTTTTTACAGGCACAAAGCCTAGATTTTAGTCAGATTTTCTGGGTATTTACAATAGGTAGTATTTTCAGTTTTATTGTTGAGATACCCACTGGTATTTTTGCAGACATGTATGGAAGACGAAGAAGCATAATAATTTCTAAATTCATTATCTTTGCTTCGTACATTTCTTTTGGTTTTTCTGGCTCTTTCTGGTCATTTGTCTTTTCTCAAATTTTGTTTGAGCTTGGTAGCTCTTTCAGGTCAGGAACAGAGACTGCGTATACTTTTGACTTTTTAGAACAAAACAAGAAGAGGAACCCCAGCTACACAGAAGTAAAGGGCAAACAGAAATTTTATGCACGGATTGGTGAAGCTTTAGCAACCGCTCTTGGAGGTTTTATCGCCTCACAATTTGGATTTAATTGGGTTTTCTTTGTTGCTGCTGCACCAGCTTTTCTTAATTTTATAATGGCTCTTACATGGACAAGAATTGATGAGGGGAGCACAGATATCTCTTTTTCTATTTCAATAAATCATGCAAAACACTCTTTGTCTGATCTTTTGAGAAATAAGGACGTATTGTTCGTCACTCTTAATATTACAATCTTCACAAGTGTTCTTGCTGCTGTAAGTAAGTTCATACAGCCATATATGGAAACTGTCGGTATAGATGTCTCTTTATTCGGCGTTATTTACTCGGTTTCTCTTGTTGTTGCTGCTATCAGTGTTAGGTATTCATATGTTTTTCAGAAGTTTCTTGGTGGCTCTAGAAGAACGGTAAATCTTCTGTCTTTTCTAGCATTCATACCTTTGTTTGTACTAGGATTTGGCTTTGTCTCAATTTTTGGTGTTTTTCTTTTCTTCATCGTCACAATAATAGAGAACATACGTTCACCTATAGAAAATAATGAGTTCCAGAGACATGTTGAGTCACGTAAACGAGCAACATTAGGGAGCATCCTTTCACTTTCAAAAAACCTTGGCAAAATAGCTATCTTACCCTTGGCGGGTTTTTTAGCAGAAAGCTACTCTATGTATGCTGCCGTTTTTGGTTTGGGTGTTATGTTACTGTTGAACGCAGTATTATTTTATATAAGAAAACCGACCAAGAAGGTTGCATAAATCAAAATCTTTAAATATAAACCTCTATAAAGTTATGTAAAGGTGTCATCGAGTAAATGAATTATGAAATCTTTTTGCTTTTTATTCTACTAATTTTGTCTGGGTTCTTTTCAGGAGTGGAAGCTGCATTAATGTCGGTCAGTGATGTAAAGGTAAGACAGCTTTTTGAGCGTAAAAGGAAAGGCTCGAAAAGCCTGAAAGAGCTTAAAAGCAATCCACATCATCTTATAATTACGCTGCTTGTCGGGAATAATCTTGTTAATATTGCTGCTTCTGCAATTGCAACGTCAATTGCGATTAAGCTTCTTGGCAGTTATGGTGTTGGTGCAGCAACTGGTGGAATGACTTTTCTTGTTCTTGTCTTTGGTGAAATATTCCCTAAAGGTGTTGCTATAAACAATTCAGAGAAAATCTCTTTGAGGGTCGCAGGTTTTATACTCTTTTTAATGAAAATATTGTATCCTCTCATCATAGTTCTCGATGCCTTGACTAGCAGGCTAATCTCTCTAGTTTCTGGGAAAAGATCAGAGGAGCCTTTGGTGACCGAAGAGGAGCTACGTGATATTGTAAAGATAGGTGCTACCGAGGGTTCAATTAATTCTCATGAGAAAAATATGATTGATAATATTTTTGAACTCGATAATACTACTGCAGGAGAGATAATGACTCCTAGGACGGATATGTTTGTGCTTAACGCTAATAGCAGGGTTGCTGATGTAATTGATGTATTTCTCAAGGAGGGATACACTAGAGTTCCTATATATGGAAAGAATCACGATAATATAATAGGGATGGTGCATGTTTCTCAGATTTTCAATAAGGTTGCTAAAGGTAAGACTGCTACAAAGCTTAGAACTATAAAGCGTCCAGTCAAGTTTATCCCCGAAGCCAAAAAAGTAGATGAATTATTACGAGAATTTCAAAATGCAGGCTCGCATATTGCTATTGTTGTTGATGAGCATGGTGGTGTCGCTGGTCTTATCACTATAGAGGATTTGATTGAAGAGATTGTTGGTGAGATATATGATGAGGATGAACAGAAAGAGGATCTCATAACCAAGCATGGTAAAAATGAATTTTTGTTAAAAGGAAATGCCGAGCTAGACGATATAAAAACAACAATCGGTGTTAAGCTTAATCATTCAGAAAATGTAAATACCCTTGGAGGATTTATTTTTGAACAAATTGGTAAGATACCACGACGTGGCGAGAAGATTGAGCTTGATAACGCAGAGCTTGAAATTTTAAGAATAATTAGACATAGAATTAAGTTAGTCAGGTTTAAGAAAAAATAAAGAATAAAATAAAATATATTTTAGTATCT
>CAZOXV010000041.1:0-8524 GCA_964583935.1 uncultured Methanosarcinales archaeon
CCGACAGGCCTGTTCGTTCGTGGGTGACCATACGCGGATGCTGGACTAACTGGGCGAAAAATAATTGTTGATACTTACGGTGGTATTGGACGTCACGGTGGTGGTGCTTTTTCTGGTAAAGATCCTAGTAAAGTCGATCGAAGTGCTGCTTACTATGCTCGATATATTGCTAAGAATATTGTTGCTTCGGGAATTGCTAAAAAATGTGAAATACAAATCGCGTATGCAATTGGTGTAGCAGATCCAGTATCAGTTAGTGTAGATACTTTTGGTACAGGTAAAGTTTCTGAAGAAAGGATATCTGAGCTTGTAAGAAAAAATTTCACTCTTAAACCTAAAGACATTATCGACTCCCTTGACTTAAAGCGGCCAATCTATTATGACACTGCTGCTTATGGACATTTTGGCAGAGACGATGTTAATTTTTCATGGGAGAAGACTGACAAGGCTGAGACGTTGCGTAAAGAAGCTTTTGGTGAAAAGACTCTTAACAAATTTTAATTTCTTTTTTATTTAATTTTGTTTAAGAAGCTTTATTAGCTTCTATCATTTTCGCTAGGTTGGTGATTAGTTGGACATTCATGGTTTCATTTTCAAGCATAGTAGAAAACTTGGAAATTTATTCAGATATTACTCAGAATTGCTATTTATCCGTTATAGCAATTTCTCAAACTTGATATCCTATGGAAAAAGAGATATGTTCAGATTAGTTGATATTGAGATTCATTCAAAATGCAATAGAAAGTGTGCTTAGTGTCCTCTGTACAAATTTGGCGACAAAAATGAAAACCGGAAGCTTGATGAATTCGTATTCAAGAGACTTTTGGATGACCTTTATTCTCTTAATTACCGTGGCTCTCTTGTTTTTGGTGGTTTCTGTGAGCCCTTTCTAGATAGAAGATTATTCAGATTCTTACGAGCTGCTCGTTCAAGACTAGGAAAAAAAGTAACCATAGCTGTTTATACCAATGGTGATTATTTTAGTGATTCTGTGTATGAGTTTTTTTCAGACTATAATATTAAAGCTTATGTCACTTTGCATGAACATTCAGAAAAAGCACATCTTTTCAAAAAAAAGTTTGGAGCGAAGAAGAATGTTTTCATACGTGATACAATGGTGGATGATTATCTAACCACAATGGGTGGCCTGGTAGAAGTTAAGAAAAGGGAGATGAAAAAAGTTTGCATACATGCCCCGTTTATACTTACTGTTAATTGTGACGGTGATATAGTTCTTTGTTGTGAAGATTTTTTTGCAAAAAACAGGTTTGGTAATATAAGCGAAAGAAAAGTAGTTGATATCTGGAATGATGAGACTTTTGTTAACTTAAGGAAAAAACTAAAAAAAGGAAAATCTGATATACCTTTGTGTAGATTTTGTTTTGGCACCAAAAAAAATTAAGATTTCATTTCTTTATTTTTCGAAGAAACGTGAGAAATCCTGAGTGACTTATCCTTTGTTGTGTTTTTGGGCGTACCTTTCTTCCTTGAAACTCCCATTCTCTCTCTATAATCTCAATTGTTCTTAGATGTATTATGTTTTTTGTCTTTTCAAGAGAGCTGATTAAGTCCATGACTTGCGGTATACTCGGAGAATAGGAAACGATATATTTTCCAGGTTTTAGATATTTGTCTATGTTTTCGATTGCAAGCCAGGGTTCTGGGACGTCTAATGTTACTAAGTCTGCGCTTTTAGGAAGTCTATCTTTATAGATATCTTTCTTGTCCAGAACTAGATTATTTAACTTCAATGTCTCTTTATTTTTTCTTACAATATCCAGATGGTCTTCTCTTATATCGTAGCTGTATACTTTTTTCGCGATATTAGCAAGAACAAGACAAAGTCCTCCTGATCCTGCCCCAGCATCAATCACTATAGAATCTTTTGATAGTCCGGTTTCAGATAATATAAAACCCACATCTTTTGAGGGAATTATCTGAGCACCCCTTTTTATCTTCCCGAAATTGTCCGGAAATGTAGACTCAACAACATATAGTTTCTTTCCTTTATTTGTCTTTATTTCTGTTCCAGACTCAGAATCCATATCTTCTTTTTTTATCTGCCCATATTGGCAGTGAAAGTCCTTTGTAGTGTCTTTTATTAAAAACTTTTTCCCATCTTCTGATATTATCAATGTGTTTTTCTTATTTTTCATTTTATTATTCTCCAAGCAGGCGTTTCAGGTCATCAAAATTATGTCTCTCCTTTTCATTATCTTCTTTGTTTTCTTTCTTTTCTTCGACGTTTGGAATATTCAAGTCAAGTGAGCTTTTCTCATCTTCTTTTTTAGCAATTTGACTTATTTTATCTGTTGCTTCTATTGTGTCAAACCCTGAAAGAACCTTGTTAATATCTCTGTTTTTACTACTTTTTCTATTTTTAAAAATGTGACTAGTAAATTCTCTTAGTTTATCTTTTTCTCCTTTTGCTACTAACTCTTCAGTAATCCTGTTTATTGTTCGGGTAACTATGTATTCTTCCCAGCCTTCCCTTATAAGATGCTCAGTCAACATTCTTGAATGAATTTCTGGATTTACAAAATATCCTTTGTATATCATATCATATATCTTCTTTTTTAGGTTGTATATCTCTTTGTGGTATGATATCTTGTCAGCTAGATCTTCTACTGCTTTGTTAACAATCTCACTCGGCCAACTTTTTCCTATAAGAGATTTTCTTATAGCTTCTTTGCTTGCTTCGTTAAATTCTAATCTTTCTATACAGCTTTCGAAGTTAGCCATTGCTTCGTCAATGTTCAAATATCTTTTCTTAAGTTCATCTTCCGGCCAGTTTTTTGTCAATAAAACTTTTATATTTCTGTCTTTTGAATCTGTCTTCAGTAATGTCTTCAGTACCTCTTCTTCTATGTAGATGCTTGATTTATCTTTTTCAATCTCAAATTTAGCCATCTTAAGGGCATCTTCTAATGGCTCTCTTGGCCAACCATGTTGAAGGAAGATATCTAGTATGTCATCGTCTCTCCGTCGCATCAAGACAAAGTTTTTCATATGTTCGACAATGTTGGGTATGTAATTTTTGTAGATGCTGTGTTTATAATATCTTTTGAATGCTCTTTCAATGTTGTCTTTGTCGAGACCTCTCCCTTTGAATTCTTCTCTCAATGCATCATCTTCTATTCCATTACTTTTTTTTGTCTTAATTTCTTGAACAAGCGACTCAATGTTCTTATTCTTTTTATCCATCTCTAATAGAGATTGTAATATAGACTCTGTTTCTTGTACTGACAAACCGTTATGGCTTAAAAAATCTCTAAGTTTGTTCTTATCGTATGTGTTGAAGTCTAATTTAGAAAGTGCACCAATAATTGTCTTTTTGTCTTGTCCTATTTTGTCAAAATTATCATAGAACTCATTGATAGAGGATACATGATACTCTTTCTCATCATCTTCGCTGAGATCTTGTATTGATGGTAATCTTAGTCCAAGGAGCTCTATAATTCTTGTTTTTATATTGCTTTTTCTTTCGGGGCTTATCTGGCCAAAATTATTATTTAGTAATTTTTCGATAAAATTTTCTATCTCTTTTGGGCCAAGTTCGTATATACTTGTTACATTGTGTTTATTAAGCTCATCTCCAATAATCTGTTTTGTATCCATGTGAAATTCTGAATTCATGAATTGCAAGAAATTTGTGTCAACAACATATGATTTTGGAGTCGTTACAAGATGCCAACTTTCTTCTGTTTTTCTCATATTATTGAAAGACATTGCTATGGCGAATGTAGACATTGCGCTCAGTATCATGAATGTTCTTTCAAGAAAGAGTATTCTCAGACTGTTAGAAAGAATGTGCATTAGTTCTATTGTGAAAAAAGAGCCCCATGCAATGGATAGAAAAAGTATGTTTTTATCTTTAAGTTTTAGATAATATGTGTAAAAGTAGGAGAAAAATACAATGCCCATAGGCATTCCTACGTAGATGGAATGTATTGCTATATTGTCATATTGTGTTCCGTCTAGGATATTTATCGTGAAATCAAGCGTGATTACGATTATTGCATATATTATTGTTAGTGCGTTTGTTTGTCGTATTGGTAAAAGCAGGTTCAGTGTTCCTCTGAATAACAGGAGCACAAACGTCATGCCCATTGTTAATCTCATAATTAAATATATTCCTCTGCCTATGTCAGAGTCCATGAAGGCAAAAATGCTTAGAAGTACTGAAGCTGCCCATACAATTAGTCCATAGCCCCAAAGCTTTATTGTTATGTTATCTTTATTTTTCAGAAGTGATAGTCCTGATATAATTAATGCTGTTGATGCACTAACTCTTGCTAAAACTAACATAATCTCTGTAAGCATGTATCATCTAGAGGATGCTTTAAATTTAAATATTGTCATATTTAGCTCATTTTTTGCTAGAATTTTTTGATTTTGCTATACTCAATAGGGCTTCTAAACTATTTTTTGATAAGAATTCCTGCTCTTCTTTTTTTGTTTCTTGTTCTTCTTTTTTTGGAGTGTCAAAGCCTGTCAAGAAGTCTTTGGAAAGATAATCTTTATTTTTCATAAATATGTGGCTATTAAACTGCTTTATCTTCTCCTTTTCTCCTCTGGACGCAAGCTCTTTATTTATCTTGTTTATAATTTTTGCAATAGTATTTTTGTCCCAGCCTTCTGAAATTAACTCATCTCTCAATTGAAGTGAGTTCTTATCGTCTTCTTTGAAATAATCTTTCTCCAAAAGATTATGTATTCTCGTTCTTAGCTTCTCAAGATTTCTATGGTATTCAACCTTTGCAACAAGGCTCTTTATTGTTTTTTCTATTATGTCCTCCGGCCAATTTTTTCTCGCAAGCGCCTCTTTTATCTTATTTATATTGTATTCGTTTAGATCTATCTTTTCTAAAGAATCTCTTAGTTGTTCTATGCCTCTGCTCAAATCAAGATAATGTTTCTTTAGTTCATCATCCGGCCATCCTCTTTTCGCCAACGTTTTTGCGATATACTCTTTTTCTTCACCTTGAAGTATCAGTTTAAGAATTTCTTGTTCTAGGAATCTTGTTGATCTCTCCTTTTGGAATTCATCTTTACATTTCTCAAGTGCTTCTTTCACAAGTTCTCTTGGCCACTTGTGTTCAACAAAAGTTGTAATAATCTCATCATCACTTTTTCCCGATTCTACGAATGGTTTCATGTGTTTAACTACTTGATTCATGTAACTATCGAAAAGTCTTTTTTTGTGGTATTCTCTAAAACCTTCTTCTACTATCTCTGGTGTATATCCTATCTTGGTGAAATGTTCTTTTATATGTTTGTCATCCCATCCCACATTTCTGTAATGGGGAATTTCTCTTTCTATTATCTTGATTTTTTTCTTATTTGAAAAATTATCAAAGATTCCTAGAAGGATTTTCTCGCTATCCTGAAGGGACATCCCCTTTTTCTGCAGAAAGTCCTTAAGTTCTCCTTTGTCAATATCATCATAATCAAATTGATTAAGAAACCTTACCATTTTGTTTACATCATTGTTAAAGCCGTCAAAATTATTGTAGAAGTCTTTAATCATGGCCACGTGACTTTGCATTTTATTATGTGCAGGTGCTTGAGGTAGTGGTGTGGGTTTTGGTGGTGGGGCCTGTTGTTTTGGAGGTGGTTGTGCTATATTTTTTTGCTGCACTGTCTCTTTTGAGGGTTTTTTCTTCTTTGATTTTAATGTGAGAAAAATTAGTAATACAATAAGCAAAATTATTGCAGCTGCAGAACCAACTATAAGTATCGTATTGCTCATGTGTCACCTCTTATAATATTTATCTGGTTCGACAATATAATCTTTTTGATTTATATTGCAAAGTGTGTATCGATGATGCCCGCCATTTCTGGTGGTCCAATAGACCATTCAGAAAAGAAAATGGCGCACGTAGGAGAGTTTACCAACACATCGGGGTGGCGTACATCATCGATACTAAGCCCACTTGCAAATGATACTGTGTTTTTTGCCTCCAGATGAGAAAAAAAGGGAAATGCACCTCCTCCGAAATAATCGTTCCGGAGAAAAGATACAATTCCCCCCACACACTTAGGAGCATTCATTTTCCTAATTCCTTTATAATATTCTTGTCTTTTTCTATCGCTTTCTCTACAGCCTCTTCAATGAAACTATTCAAAGAGACTCCTTTAACGACCGAGATTATTTTTGCTTGCATGTGAACTTTATCCTTCAAGCCAATGTTAACTTTCCTCATGGTATCCACATACACTTTAGTTATTTATATTATATTTATAACATTACTTCTTTATATATCTTTGCATTATTCTTATTTAATATATTGATGTTGGTTATATTTAACAAATATTTTTATTAGTTTTATTATAAAAATTTACATGTGTTCTAATTTCTAGAATAAGAATAATTATAGCAGTATAATACTAAAGAAACACCTACCACTCTTTTGACTCAACAACAAACATCATTGCAGAAAAAAGAGCTGCAGCAATACCTGCTAATGCAAGAAAGTAGATGATAAAATTAACCTGTACTAGGCCTATTGCAAGCCTGCTTATCACTCTTATTGGATTTACGCTGAAAAGAGGTGTGCTGGCGAATAAAAGTAGCATCAAGAATGAATAAATTAACTGTGCTCGTGTTTTATCCATTACTGTAAGAGTCAGAAGTATGCAAAATATGAACATTATAAAATTCACCATGATTACAATAGCTGTTATTGCTGGCAGATTAGCGATAATAATACCCTGCCACGAAAGGAGAAGTTGCCACAATAATATCTGTATTACTGAGATTCCCATCGTGGCAACGAGTAGTTCAAATAGGTATCGTCTGAATGATAATATAAGAATGAGCAAGTTCAGTGTCTTTTTCTCAAGCTCTTCCATTAGTATATCAATTATGAGACCACCAATCAAGACACCCGGCATAAGGAGTAGGAAAGGTATAAGTATGCTGTATAGTGCTTCAAATATCTGCGTAGCAACCGGGTTTGGAACTTCTTTTATTCTTAACCTGTCAAGCAGAATAGCATCAGGCTCCGCCAGGTTTTTTTCTCTTAGTTCATTCTCATATATTTCTAGAACACTTTTCATTTCTGATAGGAGCATTGAAGACCTAACATCTCCTTTTACAAGTGTGAGTCTTATGTATATGGGAAGATGTTCTGTTCGCGGAAGAATATCTATTATTCCATCTATTTTTTCTGATTCAAAGTCTTTTTCCGCATTATCTTGCGAGGTATATATAGCATAGGCGAATCCTGAATCTTTGATGTACTCTTCAACAATTGGTATCTGATCCATGTCACCCGTAATTCCAATAGTGATTGATTCTTTTTCAAGATTATCTGGGTTAAATATTGACATGGAGTTAGTGAGAAGAAGTGATGATGTTAGTATGATGAAGAGCTGAAGTAGGATTGCAAAAGATATGGTCTTCTCTCTAGCAAGATCTGAAAATATCTTTTTTATTATTGGCATTCCAAAAGTGTTTTTTTTGGCTGTTTTCCTTGCAGTTTTTGGCATTACCTGCTTCCATGTTTCTTTTTTTGTCATTATGAACCGCCAAATACGAATGCTATTGTAAGATTTATTGCAAAATGCAAGATTCCTATTATTATGATTGTTGATATGAAATTGCTACTTTTCTGATATTTAATCATCACTCCGAATAGTAGTGACAAGGATATGTGTAAAATTAGAGGAAGTATCAAGCCAGTCATGACTAAAGTAGCATAGGTTTCGAGAAATGGAGATATCATTAACAAGGTTAGTAATTTTTCACCTGCAAAGAAACCACCTCCTGCAAATGCAGCATACTTCAAAATATTACGCCATGTGTGTCTCCTATTTCCTGATTTTATCATCGCATATATTCCTGAGTTTCTAAAAACTTCTTCAAGTACTGCGGCAAAGAACATCATGATGTATATTGCAATATTATTTCTTAGACTCATGGCAACCACTATCATCATTAGTTGAATCAAGAATATTATTGGTATAGAAAAAAAAGATATTAAAAAAAGGTTGAACGTGTTTTTTCGTATAATCATGTACAAAGCTGATTTTATTTTTGCTCCAATCGTCTTATAGCTAAACATATTTTCTTCATCAAAAAGTTTGGACCCGAAGTAAAATATTGCTATTGCAGACATCAATGTAGGAATTACTGTAAATAGAAGAAGTTGGAACGTTACTGTTTCAGCTTGGAATATCTTTGCTATAATTGTCAATGGTGATGCTAAACTAATCACGGAAAAATTCATCATGAATGCTGGTATCAACAGATAACATGAGTAAAGCGATATTAAGAATATGCCTATGAAACTTAATTCTTTATGGCTTCGTGCGAGCATCGCTGATATAAAACCTATTGAAAGATATGCGATAATTACTGTTATTGCAATCGAGAAAGCGTAGATAATATCTATAATTCCTCGTGTATTGCTTAGTATAACAGGGGTGAAAACCATCAGAGACGCCAGCATATACGGTAAGCTTTTCCCCATTACTATCTCAACTGTCCTTAATGGTGCAAGTAAAAGAAATAGTCCTC
>CAZOXV010000042.1:0-8466 GCA_964583935.1 uncultured Methanosarcinales archaeon
TGTTTTTATTTTTTGTTTTTATTTTGCTCCAGCAATATACCTTGAAGCTTCTATTAATGCGGAACATCCTTGTCCTGCGGATATTGCATACTGATGATCTGTGACATCTGCACAGTCTCCAACTGCGAAAATTCCCTGTCTATTTGTCTTCATGAATTTATCCACTTTTATGTAACCGTTCTCATCTCGTTCAAGCATCCCTTCAAGAAATTCTGTGTTTGGTATTCGTCCAATTTGTGCAAAAACTCCATCGACTTTCAAAAGTTTTTCTTCATTGTCTTTCTTATATTTAATCCCTGTGACAAAAACATCACCAACAACTTCTGTTGTAGGAGCATTGAAAATCATCTCAACCTTTTTGTTCTCTTTTGCTCTTTCCTGAAGATATTCATGGGCTTTTAGATAATCTTTTCTGACCAATAAATATATTTTGTTAGCTATGTCTTTCAAGAAATCAACTGCTTCTAAAGCAGAACTTCCACTACCTACAACAGCAACATCTTTTCCAGAAAATAAAGGTCCATCACAAATAGCACAATATGTTAAGCCTTTGTTAAAGAACTCCTTTTCTCCTTTGATGTCTAATTTTCTTGCTCGTGCACCTGTTGCGACAATTATTGTTTTAGTTTCATATTGATTCTTGTCTGAAATAACTTTATAACCGCCTTCAATTTCTTCAACCTTAGTAACCGTCTCAGGTTTCACTTCGAAATTATTGAATTTTACTTGTTCTTTCATTGTATCAAGAAATTCAGGACCTGTTGTTTTGACAATACCCGGGTAATTCAAGACTTCTCCGCTATCGTTAAACTGTCCACCCAATTCAGATGCAAGCACTTCAAACTTCATATTTTTTCTCGCTGCATAAATCCCTGCTGTTAATCCACCAATACCCGCTCCGATAATTATTACGTCATACATAACTAACACCTTATATTTTACCTATTAAATCCATTCCTGGTTTCAAATCTTCTTCTCCAGGCTCCCAATTCATTGGGCAAACTTTTCCTTTATTTTCTGATACATACTTTGCTGCTTGGAGTTTTCTAATTAACTCTTTTACACTTCTTCCAATATCGTTATTATTTATTTCTATTGCTTTAAGGATACCTTCAGGGTCTATGATGAATGTTCCTCTTAGCGAGAGACCATCTTCTTCGATATATGTTCCGTAAGCCCTTGAAACTCTCCCTGTTGGGTCGGCGAGCATAGGGTATTTTATCTTAGCAATTGCTTCTGAGTTGTCGTGCCATGCCTTATGCACAAAAGCCGTGTCTGTTGATACGCTTATTATTTCCGCATCCAGTTTTTTGAATTCTTCATAGTTTTCTGCTAAGCTACTCAGTTCTGTTGGGCATACAAATGTAAAATCTGCTGGATAGAAGAAAAGAATAACCCATTTTCCTGTGTAGTCTTCCAGACTTATCTTTTTAATTTCATCGTCTGCTGGAAAATATGCTTCTTCTTTGAATTCTGGCGCTTTCTCATTTACTTTCAACATTTATATCACTCCATTTAATATGATTAGTTTCACGTGTTACTGGCTGTTTATAAATTTTTGTTACAACCCTTTCTAGAAGTCTTATTCTGTCTCTTTTTTTATGTTGGTGTAACCGGTCATTTCTTCGTAACAGTTATCGCAATAGTTATCGTATCCTCCCAGGACAGAACCATATCCATTAGAGAAAATATGTCCTTCAAATTCGCCCAATTCTTTACCGCAACCGTTGCATTTTTTTATACGTTCCATATAGCACATCATCTATAAATTTCTTAGAAGTATGATTTAGTATGTCATACTTGTATAAATACTTTAAGAATTTTAGAGCTAGAAATGAGGCAATTATATCTCTTCTTGTTTTTTCATTAAGAATTTAATTAGTCTCGTAGTCCATAATTTTGGCACTGTATCTGATAATAAATCAGTAAGCCATTCTTTGAACTCTTTTGAAATTCCATCAGTTTCTCCATCAATCAATCTTAAACCATCATACCTTAGCTTGGAATCCATACCAACTCTTCGCGCAGCTTTCTCAAAATCATGTCTTAGTTCTGCTTTAACCTTGCTTTCTTCTTCAAGAGATTCCATATCTTTTTCATCCCAGTACTGTTCATAGCTGAAATCTTGTTTGAAGAACTCTGCTTTCTTTTCAAGAATGAATTTGGCTAATTTCAAAGGCCATTTCTCAGCAATCTCTTTTTCATGTCTTTGTATGTTATCAAAAAAAGAATGACCATCAATTTCTTTTCCTCTTATAAGATCGTTAATTGCAATTCTTGCTCTTGTAGGCACATCAATTATTGCTGCCATATCCATAAGTTCAAGCTGTTCATCACTAAGTTTATCACGCTTGGCTTTTTCTTCCAGAAATTCTTCTTTTAAATCTTGGGTGGTCTTCTTCTCGTTTGATGACGTTGGCTTTCCACTTTTCGTATCTATTCTTGCAAGGACGGATTCATGCATTCTCTTAAGGAATTCAATCTTGTCTTCCATTTTGAGTATGTCAGAGAATCCCTCCATCATTAGGTTGAACGCAAATGGTGTTGGAATGTCTGTGTGTACTTCATCAATCTTGATTTGCTTTGACTCTATGTATGATACTACTTCTTGAGCATGTTTTATATCCATGAGGTCCTCAAGAACTTCACGTTTTGCTTCTCTCAGTATTGGGAAATCAAAACTTACACGTTTAACAGCGTTTATTAGAAGTTGGGATGACATCTGTTGTCTTCCCACTGATTTTTGTCTTCCTCTATATGATCTTAATATCATTAGTGCTCTTGCCGCACAATGTCTGAATCTGCGCTTAAGTATTTCAGAGCGTTCAAGTGCTGCGCTCATTATCTCTCTTAGGCCTTCAGCATCAAGTTCTTTCAAGGCTTTGACCGCATCACCTTTCGAGCCCGTACATAAATAAAAGCCATTGTCATTTATCCCAATCTCAACATCCTTTTCTCTTGACATGTTATATGCTACTGCTCTGGAAAGTACGTCGTTAACCCGTCTTCCAAAAAGAGTGTGGAATATTATGTATTTTTTTCTTCCGTCATTATAATGTTCAACAAGAATCTTCTTGTAATGTGGGATTGATGAATAGAAAAATTGTTCTCTAAAATACTCATAGATTGCCTCTGCACCGTTCTTATCAACGGATAAATAGCTGTCTATAAACTCTAATATCTTCTCTTTCTTATCTTTGCTATTTGTTATATTCTTATCTTTGAAATTGTCTTCCATATATTTCCTGAATTTTTGTATCTCTATAGACAAATCATATGATAATGGCAGAGTTTCTGAAAACCAAGAAGGGACTGTGGGTGGTTTTCCTAGAGCAGTTTGAACCTGTGCAGTCATCCCTCTCGAGAACTTGAACTCATACGAGCTTCCACCAAGAACAAAAACATCACCTTTTCTCAGTTTTTCTAGGAATGCTTCATCAATCATACCGATGACTTCCTCTCCTATCTTGACAACAACACCGGTTGTGTCAGGTATCGTACCTATATTCGTCATGTAGATTAATCTGGCTAGCTTTGACCTTGAACCAATCTTTTTTGTCTCTTTATCATGCCAAATTTTAGCATAGACATTTCTCGTTTCAAGCTCTGAGAACTCACCAGAGAGATAGTCAAGCATCTCATAGAACTCACTTTTTTCTAATGTACTGTAAGGGTACGCTCTGTGTATTGTGTTAAGAACAGTCTGAACTTCTAAAGGTCCATCTATAGCCATCCCATATATGTGCTGGGAAAGAACGTCAAGGGCATTTCTAGGAATGTCAATCCGGTCTATCTTCTTGTCAATAGCAGATTTAAGCAAAACACCGCATTCAACAAGGTCGTCCCTGTTAAGGACTATTATTCTCCCTCTTGCTGTTTCTTTTAGTTGATGCCCAGATCTTCCTATCCTTTGTAGAGCTCTTGCTACTGATTTTGGACTTCCGAGAAGAATAACAAGATCAATTGAACCAATATCTATTCCTAGCTCAAGCGATGTTGAGGAAACTACGCACTTGAGTTTTCCTTCCTTGAGCATTTGCTCAACTTTGAATCTGTGGCTTTTTGATAGTGATCCATGGTGTGCACCAATGTTATGTTCACCATACGATTTTGGGAACTTATCTTTTAAGTTGTGCACAATTCTTTCTGTTGCGGATCTCGTATTTGTGAATATAAGTGTTGTTTCATGGTTTTGTACTAAGTCATGCACCATCCGATACATATTTCTTTGCATGGCTCCATGTGTGGTGTCCATGAAATTGCTTACCGGTGATAAAACTTTAATGTCCATCTTCTTTATTGCTTGAACATCAACAACATAACAATTTCTTTCAGGGATTTCCTCCCCTAAGTCTTTGTCAGTTACTTGGCCTATCAAAAATCTAGCAACTTCTTCCAGAGGAGCCACGGTTGCTGATAATCCTATTCTTGTAAAATCAGAATAGTTGTTGAGACGCTCAACTGAAAGAGAGAGGTGGCTTCCTCTTTTGCTTTCTGCCAGAGAGTGTATCTCATCGATGACAACCCAATCCATTTTTTTAAAATTTTCAAAAAAATTCATAGTGCTTAATATAATTGCAAGGCTTTCCGGGGTAGTTATTAGAATGTGTGGGGGTTTTTTAGCCATGCTTGCTCTTTGTGATGCTGAAGTATCTCCTGTTCTGACTCCCACCCTGATATTCAACTTTTTTCCAAACTTCTCTTTTGCAAGGGCTTTTATTTCTTTTAATGGAGAATTTAGATTACGCTCTATGTCGTTCGATAGTGCTTTCAATGGCGAAATATACAAGCAATATATTCTATCTTCTAATTTTCCTTTATCCGATAAAGTGACAAGTTCATCTATAACAGTGAGGAACGCAGAGAGAGTTTTTCCTGAGCCTGTGGGAGAACTTATTAGTGTGTTTTTTTTCAATTTGATATCTGGCACTGCGAATTTTTGTGGTGGACTAAAAGTACCAAACTTACTCATGAACCACTCTCTTGTTATAGGGTGAAGTAGCTTAAAGATATCTTCATCTTTCTTTTCCGCTCGCTGATAATGTATTCCCATTTTTATCTTATTTATTTACAATATTGAAAATAATTAGCATAATTATGCTTGGATTCAGAAGTGTCTTAAATTCATTTAAAAATATTGTGTGCAACATGTATTGCTAAACTTTATTAAGTATTAATAGTATTATTCAACTAAAAATAACTTAGGCTTGGATTATGAGAAATAATAAGAAAGATAGGAATTTCGTGATTAGTACACGAAAAAGAGAGAAAAAATTGCATAAGTCTCATAACCAAGATCACAAGAAGAAAGATAATAAACTTATTAAACTCATAGTCTTGATTTGCTTGATCTCAGTAGTATATCTTTTTCTGTATACACCTGAGTTAAGAACATTTGCAGGTTCTGTGTTAAATTCTTTTGAAGCTTTTCTGTCTGATTATGAGATTTTGTTTTCGATATACTCGCATTTCAAGACAAATATAGGGAGCACATCGTATCTCGGGGTTGGTTATGTGATGGCTTTGCTGTCGCTTTTCTTTTTACCTGCACCAATAGAAATAATTTTTGTTGGGTATCTTATGCTCGGATTTAATCCATGGGTACTTGTATTAATTTCCGCTTCAGCAAATACGGTTGGCCACATTATAGATTTCTTGCTTGGTGTTCTATTTGGTCGCCACTTCCTTAAGAACTCGCATAAACTTGTTGGTCTACTTGAATGGTTCAAAAAACGTGGTGGTTTGTTGCTATTTGTCATTAATTTCTTTCCGTTCCCGGCGCAGATTGCTTCAGTTGGTTACGGGTTTGTTCGCTACAACCTTGGAAAGTTTGTATGGATAACTTTTATTTCCAGAGCAATCAAGTTCATAGTTATTGTTCTCCTTTTTAGGTTTGCCCGACCTTTGCTTTCCACAGTTTTGGGAATCTAATATTTGTAATATTTACTTTCTTAGCCTTCCACTGAAAGTGTTGAATCTTGTATATTTCCTGCAATGTCAAGAGCAATTATTCTCACGAATGATTCCAGGTCTATTTGCAAACTGCACTGGTATTCACTTGTTTTAACGTTCCTTTTTTCACATATATCTGTAATCTCAAAACGGTTTCCTTCTATTGTTATTCTTTCTGTATCTATGCCAGAAATAC
Source organism: uncultured Methanosarcinales archaeon (assembly GCA_964583935.1). GTDB lineage: Archaea > Nanobdellota > Nanobdellia > Woesearchaeales > CAZJJJ01 > CAZJJJ01. Next base: position 6,149 of record CAZOXV010000042.1, read on the forward strand.
TATCTCTAATCAGAAATCTGATTACATTTTCTGAATAATCTATGATTTTTATTTCAGGTGGTGTATTATCGATTATTATTTCTTTTTCTAATTCTGCAATATTGTTGTTTACATCTGTTGCAGCTATCTCTATTAGATTATTATTCGTATCACTTGAGAGTGCTGTTCTACATCTGTATCTTTGTCTTGTTATAGATGTGCATATGTCTTCTGTTCTACTATTTATGCTGACCTTAATCTCCTTAATATCTGAGGCATTGTCGCTGATTATAATTTCTATATTACCATCAATGCTGTAGATATCAATTGGTGCTAGAAATTCTATGAGCGGAGGTGTTATGTCTATTACTATGCCTGCTTTAGCTATGTTTCCTGCTATATCCCTTGCTTTGAACTGTATGTTTTCTGATGTTGTCTCATCTCCCAATTGAATGCTACAGACCAAAGTTTCTGCTGCTTTTTGGCAGTATCTTGCTATGTTTATGCTCTTACCATCAGCTTTCATCCAGATTGATTCTTCATCTACACCTTTATCATCAGTTACTAGTATTCTCACATCTTCTCTATTCTTTGCTACCACTTTAATTTCTGGTGATTCTGTATCTAATATATATTCTACCTCTTTTTTTAAATTGTTTTTTTCTCTATCTGAAACAATTATCGTAAAGAAATTTTCATCTTCTTGAATATCCTTAAGAACACAAACATATTTTGATTCTTTTTCATTATATATATTATCTATCCTACAGTCCTCGCTTGCACTGAACTCTGCACCGAGTACAATTATGTCTAATTGGTTTAGTCCAGATTCATCATCTGATATCGCAAATTTCATCCCTGATTTGTTGATTGTTTTTTGGCTTAGTATTTCTATTTCTGGAGGTTTCTTATCCTCGAGTCTGTATTCTATGGGATAGTTACTAAGTATGGTATTGAACACTTTTTCAATAGCAGGTTTTTCTCCAAAACTAATAAAGATAAATTTGTTATCTTGCATAAGATAGCCGTTTCTATAGCTTATATTGTTTGTTGCGAATTGACCTGTTTCATATCTGCCTTTTAGTATTTGATATGATCTTCTGCTTTCGAATACCTCTTCTTTAAATTTTTCTGCGGTTGCTCTGTCTACAAACTCAATCATTATGCTCTCTGATCTAATTGCTCCTGTCATCAGTGCTGCATCTACAATATTGATTATCTTGTCCATATAATTCTCATTAAAGTTAGCAACCGTAAACCGTTCCGTTAGAATTTTTTTATCTTTATCTCTCTGACTTATTATTCTTGTCTCTTCACTGACACTATTCACAAATGTTTCCAGATTTTTTGCTTCCCATATTTTTTCATTTCTACTATATAATTCTCTTTCGATATCCCCTACCGGCATAATTAAAAAAATAATACCAATCACTATGAATACAAACAAAGCCATCATTATAACAAAGACTATGTTACTTGCTTTCTTGATAGCAATAACAAGAGAAATTATTAAGATAACAACAAACGTGCCTGCAAGTATGAAGACGATTGAACCAATCTCAGATATCTTTAAATCTTCTTCAGGATCTATAGCTCTTTGTTGCAATGTTTCATTATCGAAATTGTTTCTTGTTGGTACGTTTTTAAACGGATCTTCGTCCATTATTTCATCTTCTGATTTTATGATGTGCTTGTCGATGTCAAAGAAATCATCAGATTCTTCAAAGATGAAGCCTGTTGTCGTTATGAAAGCGAGAATGATTATAACAAAGATTATGTCTTTGTTATATGCTAGTTTGTTTCTTCTTGCTTCTAAACTCTGCATGTTTTTTCTTAGCTCAGGAACTATAAAAAATGTTATGATTCTCAATTATGGTCTTTCAGTTATTTCGAAAACAATATAAAGAACTAAATTGTATGTCATTATATGAGCGCTGTTAACGCAACGGGTGAAGCGAGTGGTTCTCTTTTTTCCTCTTTACCGCAGAACACTTTAACCAACTTCTTAGCGGATATTAATTCACAAATGACTATTATCTTGTCAGAGAATATTGCTGAGACTCCCTATACTTCCTTTCTAATATCGAATCCGCTTGTTGTACTAATCGTATTCTTTGTAGTGATGCTTGGTATATCTCTATTTCTCAACTTTATTAACGATGCGTGGAAGATGCCTATTGCAATTCTTATTGACGTTGTAGGTTTCATGGGCATTCCCCACTTTGGATTGCTTACTATCGCTGCAGCTGCTGGTGGTTTTTTATTCTTTTTCATTTTCTTTGGCGAGATGGAGAAGTTGAAGTACGTTTTTGGTATTGCTTGTATTATAAAATACATTT
>CAZOXV010000043.1:0-8406 GCA_964583935.1 uncultured Methanosarcinales archaeon
CCAGAGCGTAATACATTTCGCCAATAGCTGGAGCATATATAACACCAAGAACAGGGACACCATCACGAACAAGAGCAATATTAACTGTGAATTCACCATTTTTAGAAATGAACTCTTTAGTAGCGTCCAAAGGATCAACAATCCAAACCAAATCTGAGTCAAGACGCTTCATATCGTCCTCAGACTCTTCAGTCAAAATAGGAATACCAAAACCCTTCAATCGTTCAATGATTACCTTATCAGCCCTTAAATCTGCAGTAGTAACAGGGCTATTATCATTCTTAGTTTCAACATCATAATCATCATAGACTTCCATTATTGCGTCGCCAGCAGTAATTGCAGCATTCTTAGCAACATCCAAAAACAAATACTCAATAACCTTTTCAACGCATGAAGCAACAGAACTCGAAGAGCTATCAATCTTAATCTCAGGATTCAAAGGTGCTTCGTACGGAGCAGAAATCCCTGTAAAATCTTTAATCTCACCACTACGAGCCTTAGCATACAGACCTTTAACATCTCTTTCTTCACACACAGATAAAGAACAATCAACAAAAACCTCTACAAAATCATCGCCGATTAACGAACGTGCATATTCTCTATCCTTATGAAAAGGGCTAATAAAAGAAACAATGACAAAAATGCCTGCGTCATAGAACAACTTAGCAACTTCAGAGATCCTCCGTATATTCTCTTCTCTATCAGATGCAGAGAAACCAAGATCAGAATTCAAGCCATGCCTTATGTTATCGCCATCAAGAACATAACTATGTATTCCCATGGAATGTAACTTTGCTTCTAAATCTCTGGCTATTGTAGACTTGCCTGAGCCAGATAATCCAGTAAACCAGAAAACCTTATTCCTAAGACCATGAACTAATCCGACTTTTTCATCTTTGCCAACACTGCCAGCATGCCAAGTTACATTCTCAGTCATCATTAACACCAAATATAAAATTCTTTGATCTCATGAAAGAGATTATCTCATTCACATTGTTTGAAATATCGTCAACCTTCAAAAAGATATCGCCATCAGTCCTATTAAATCCTGCTACAAAAATAGAATCCATACCTATAATAGCTCTGAGCTGCTTTAGATCATCAGCATCAAGATCACTCGCAGTTGCAATAACAATTTGTCCTGAATCAAGCAAGATATGAGCAACCTCCCCAAAACGTCGCAGATGTTCATCCCTTTCAGATTTACTTAAATCAGAATCAAGCCCACGAAGTATGTTTCTGATTCCAATAAAATATACAATCTGGCCCAAGTCAAACAATCTCCTTTCCAACGCTTTCGCTGTAGTCTTCTTATCTATATTAGAATTACCAGTTAGAAGAATAACAACAGGCTTTTGAGAATATCTCAAGCACCTATCCTTAAATGCTATTGCACCATGCTCCCAAGTTTTTTCTCTTTCAAAAACCTGCTTAAACACCTTAGATTCAGTATCTTCAATGGAATCAACAATTATTCCACCGCCAGCAATCTCAAAATCATCCACTAAAACAAAACGTCCTGTGAACTTTATGTCTTTATAGAGGCCATATGCAATTGGCTTGAAACTTTCGATAACACATTCAGAAACTGTGTGACGCTCTCCGACACTTTCACTAGAACTCTCAAGATTAGATGCATTTAGAACACCCACAATTTCTTTAATTACAACAGAGACAGATGTTGTACCAATTTTAAGTTTGTATTCTTTGCCTGTAGAAAGGGGTTTATCCTTACCCATCCAGAAGATATTTGCTTTAAATCTTGAACCAACAAAGGGTAATTCACCATTATCGAGACACATTACGTCCCCTCTATTTACAAAGATTTGTTCTTGTAATGTAATTCCTGTAGATAAACCAGCTTCAACAAAGTTCTTAGTATCAGAATTGAATTCCTCAATACTCTTAACAACAGACCGTTTATTTGAGGGCAAGAATACAACTTTATCACCAACACTTAATTTACCTGTCTCAATTCGTCCTGCAATAATCCGTCTATCATCGCCATCACTAAACTTGTAGACATCTTGCACAGGCATTCTTAACGGTTTATCAATCAACTTTCTTTCTTTAGTGAAAGAATCTAAGACAGAAAGAATTGTCTTGCCATTAAACCAATCCATCTTATCGGAAGAAGATGCAACATTGTCTCCCATATGTGCCGAAATGCCAATATACTCTTTTGGAAAAATGTTAATCTTCCCAAGAAATTCGTCAAATTCTTTTTTTATATCATCAAAAACAGCTTTATCATACCCAACAAGATCCATCTTATTAACACAAACAGCAACTTGTTCTATACCCAACATGGAAAGCATGTATGCATGTCGTCTTGAATTTTCCTGAATCCCTTCATTAGCATCTATCACAAGTAAAGCTGCTTCTGCACGTGCCGCTCCAGATATCATATTCTTAAGAAACTCGATATGACCGGGTGCATCAATAAGAATATAATCACGTTTGTCACTCTTGAAAAATGCCCTTGCAGAATCTATAGTAATACCTTGCGCTTGCTCATCTTTTAGTGCGTCTAGTAAAAATGCATATTCAAAAGTCTTCGAATTCCGCAAACAATATTCCTTAATCTGTTCAAGTTTTCCTTCTGGAAGCGACCCTGTGTCAGCGAATAATCGCCCTAAAAGAGTACTTTTACCATGATCAACATGGCCTACAACGACAATATTCATTTGCTCTTTCTCAGATTTCATTCTATCCCCCAAACCACTTTAGACCAAATCCTCTCATGAATATAGTAAACAATGATTTTAGAAAAGAATTCTACAATGCTAAGACTTACAGCAATAGTAAGCTCTCCAGTAAACAGTAATACCAATCCAAACGTTGTGAACGTCGCAATGGTTCTGAAAGTTATGGTTTTTACAACACCCCTCTTCTTTGATTCAAACGAGCTCTTCACATATATCCCCCTCTTCTCAATGTTTCAAGACCACCGCCATCTTCTTTATCCTGAGCCCTTCCCGATCGTTCGGAAATTTTAGCAAGCTTACCACTTTGTAATTCTTCAACAATCTCAGAAACTGTACTCGCATCAGAATCAATTGGAAGTGTACAGGGATAGCATCCGAGCGATCTATATCGTTTACCCTTGCTTGCAAAATAAAGTGATACCATCTCTATTTTTTCACGTTCAATGTACATCCATATATCAAGCTCAGTCCAATCAAGAAGTGGATGTATCCTTACATGAGTGCCTGGTTTAAAGTCTGTCTTAAACTGGTTCCAAAGCTCGGGTGGTTGATCAGAAATGTCCCATTCATTAATTTTGTCTCGAGGAGAAAAATATCTCTCTTTAGAACGTGAACCCTCTTCATCAGAACGAGCCCCAACAATCACTCCAGTAAATGCAACCCTTTCTTTATCGACAACATATTTCCCAAGTGCATGATTAAAACGCATTCTATCCCAATCTCCTGAAAGCGTATTCCTTAGAGCATCAGTCTTCAAAGCTTTACAGCATTCTACACGTGTCAATGCACCGTCAGGAAAGGTTCTCTTCTCAGCAAGGGCCTTTTTATTTTGTCCAACAATCATATCAAGTTTCCATTCTGCTGCAACCCTGTCTCTGTACTCAATCATCTCTGGAATCTTGTAGCTTGTATCAATATGAACAAGAGGAAAAGGAACATGGCCCGCAAATGCTTTGCGTGCAAGCCAGAGTAAAACAGTACTATCCTTGCCAATAGACCACAGCATGCACAAATCCTTGAAATTGGCGTATGCCTCTCTAAAAATATAAACACTTTGCGCTTCAAGTTCATCAAGTCTATCCATGAGTTTCAACACAATCCAATCAAATTTATATTTTATTTATAGTTTTTATATAAATAATATAATTTTATAAATAACAACCAATTATTTTTAAAGATGAGACGAAAACTTGTCAAACAAGGAAAAGGAGCACTTACTATCTCACTGCCTAAAGAATGGATTTTAGAGAACACCCTAAGCCAAGGTAACGATGTCATTATTGAGCAACAAGACAACAATCTCCTTCTTAAGCCGGAAGAGCAGGTAAAACAGAAAGAGGCAAAGCTAACACTAGAACCACAAAGTCCTGAAGCTTATAGAAGTATCTTGGGGAGCCTCTATCGTGGTGGATACGATATAATAAATATAAAATTCAAAGACACAAAAGTAATACAAAATCTTGAAAAAGCAGTAAATTCAATATACGGTTATGAACTTTTCTACATATCTGACACGGAGTGCATAATCAAGACAATATACAACAATGAGAATACAGAGATAAAACTACATCATGGCAGAATGGTATATGCAATCTTAACTATGCAGAGCATAATCCAAAGAGATTTCAAAGAATCAAAGAAGAATTCCAAAGAAGAGCTGCTTCAGCTTAGAAATAATATATTGAAACAAAGAGATCTCATAGTACGGGTAATAAAGAAAAAGCACCTTCTGCAAAATAATGTCTTCCCCTATTATACAATCAGTTTAAGTCTTTGGGGTATTGCCAGAAATTACTACCATCTTTATACAGAGATTGAGTCCATAGACAATCTAGAATTACTTGAAACAATAAACAGTTATTTTAGGAAATCATTCAAGAACATAGATAACATTTCTATGAAAAGATATCTGGAAAGGCACAAGGAGTATGAAGAAGTATACAAGCAATGCATCGAAACAGGAAACAATAATCCTTTAGTCCCATATTGTATGAGTATAATACTCCAGATTCAGCTTTCTGACTCGTCAATTTATCTATTAAATTATGGATAGATCATGTCTGAATCAATATGCTTTATTTTTTTAGTCTCCTAAGAAAGTATTCCCTTGAAATATTTATCTCAGATAGAATTGCAGATAACAAACCTTTACTTATTTCTCTATTGTTATGTACGGGAATAACAGTTGTTCTCCCATCAGGATGCTTGAAAAAAGTATGGCTACCTTTTTGTCTTAGAAGAATAAAACCTTCTTTCTCTAAAAAAGAGATGAGCTCTTTAGAAGAAACAACTGGAAGCTTCATTAGATGACCTCGATCTGTTGTACTCCAACAAACCGAACATCAGATTTTTCATGTTCTTCAAGATAAAGGCTGATTGCTTCTTTCATATTATGCATAAGCTCGTCGATGGTTCTACCTTTAGTAACACAACCTTTAAGTCCAGAAGCTTTGCCTATAAAAACGCCATCCTCATCTTGTTCAATAATAACTGTGAACTTATCTCCCATGACGATATGATGTTGATCAGATTTTATAAATTTTGTTGAAGTCATATATTCTCAATATAGAGTATCGTAAATAAATTTTTTAGATTTTTTTGGAAAAATTTTCAATTGGATTGAAAATCATCTTATTTAACAAATAACATCTTCAAAACAAAATAATAATCATCCAAACTTTCTGAATCAAACCAAAATATTTTAAATAATTAAACCAAAAAAGCTCCATGGATACAGTTCTCCTTGCTTTGATAGCATCGATACCTTTCATACTTCTATTTGTACTATTAATCCCTGCGAAAAAACCAGCAGTGAAAGCGTTACCAATTGTATGGCTTACTGCATTAATAATCGCATTCTTTGTCTGGAGGATAGAGCCAATATACATCCCATCTTCTTTTCTAAAAGCAATATTCATGACAATAGAGATTATGTTGATTGTTTTGGGCGCAGTCTGGCTCTTAGAGCTAATAAAACACACAAAACATATGAAAAACATACAGGAGTTTTTTGCAGGAATATCACCTGATGCAAGAGTCCAGGGAATAATAATAGGCTGGCTTTTCGTAAGCCTTATGGAAGGAGTCGCTGGTTTTGGAACACCCGCAGCAATAGCAGCACCATTACTTGTAGCACTGGGTTTCACACCCATATTAGCAGTCACTGTTGCATTGATAGCAAACTTTGTAGCAACGACATTTGGAGCAGCAGGAACACCAATCTTGTTAGGATTTGGAAACCTAGGATTCGAAAGAGCAATATTAGAACAATCCGGGCAGTTTTCAGCAGTATTCCATGCAATCGCATCAATAGTTGTTCCTCTAGCAATAACATACCTCATAGCCTCAAAGAAGAAGAATGCATTCAAAGAGTTCATACCGTTTGCATTATTTGCTTGGCTTATATTCGTAATACCTTACTTGCTTTCAGCACTCTTCATAGGCCCAGAACTACCAACAATTATAGCATCATTATTGTCTCTAACAATCGTATCATACGCAGCAAAAAAGAACTTCCTCGTTCCAAAAAATAGAATTACATTCAAAAAACAAAGAAAGAAGCAAATCAACCCGAGAAAAGCATTATTCTCTGCCATGCCATATATGATAATAGTACTCTCCTTACTAATAACAAGAGCAGTTTTGCCAATAAGGATATTTTTACAATCACTAAAAATTAATTTAGAAAGCATATTAAGCTCTTCTTTGAGTTTTTCATATCTGCCTTTCTTCACACCATCTTTTTTCTTTTTCCTGGCAATAGCAGTCTCAACCATAGTATACAAGATACCTAAGAAAACAATAACAGTTACATTAAAAGGCTCCGCAAACAGAATAAAGTCAGCAGCAATTGCACTTATATTTGCGCTAGGCCTAGTACAACTTCTAATAGCTTCATCAAATAATACAAAGGGTTTTGCAGGTATGCCGATACTCATAGCAGAAACTCTCGGAAACCTTTTTGGAAGCTTCTATCCCTTTGTCTCTCCTTTCATAGGTGCGTTTGGCTCTTTCATATCAGGGAGCAATACAGTCTCAAACATATTATTCGGAGTCTTCCAAACAGAATCAGCAGTAGCATTAGGGCTGTCAATACCAATAGTGCTTGCACTCCAAGCAGCAGGCGGGGCAGTAGGAAACATGATAGCAATACATAATGTTCTAGCAGCAAGCGCCACTGTAGGATTAAAAGACCAAGAAAGCGCAATAATCAGAAAAACAATGTTTGCGATGTTCATATACTTACTAATTCTAGGAATTCTAGGAATGGTTGCTACAACAGTCATCTAAATATTCATAGTCTTTTGCACCTAACGAGACAGGCAAGAGTCATAGCCTCAAGATTACCAACCTTCTCATTCACTTCAATTGGTGAAGTTTGTAATTCCAAAGATTTAGAAACAGAATATGGTATAACAAGCCGATCCTTGTTTTCAAGCTCAACGATAGTTGGACCAATCATATATGTGTGCGTCAGAACTCTCAACTTACTACCCACTTCAAAATATTCAGATAGACGCTTAGAATTAGGTTTTTTTATATAGTATTCTTCACCCTCATTTGCTTCATAGAGTCTCATCGAGACCACCTCCCAAGTATCTTAGTTTGCAAGCAGTACAATTAGACGAATTTCTAATTACATCTGCATATTTTTGATGGATATAGAATGATAAAGTGGGTTCATCAATAGTTTGTGAAAGCTTGGATAAAGTTGAAAGATATTTTCCAGTACAACTATACTTTTCTAGCGTCTCAAAAAGATTCTCACCAAACCTCATAGCTATCATTGGTTCCTCTACAATTTTATCAAGAAAGTAATGAGCTTTCTCACGCATATTGTTTTTTTCCATTAGACACTTAGATTCCATTAGAACTATATCAATATTATTCAAAAATAATTACTTAATCTAACTTTATTAGGGCGACTAATGAAAATTAGATAAAGTTTAAAAATAAACTAAAATAATCCAAGAATATGGAATTGAGCAGGATTCAAGAAGATTATCTTCATATTATATATGAGATAGTACAAGAAAAAAATTATGCCAGAATAAAGGATATTTCTTTAAGACTTCAAGTCAAGGCTCCGACAGTAAACAATATGGTTAAAAGACTAAAAAACATGGATCTTGTCATTTTTGAAAAAAACTCACCAATATGCCTAACACCAAAAGGTCAATCAATTGCAAAAATTGTGAAAAATAAGCATGAGACGTTCAAACGCTTCTTTGAGATACTTAATCTTCCAAAGAATATTGCTGAAAAAGACGCCCTCAAGATAGAACATAATCTCAATCCGGAAACCATTTCCAAGATGAAAAGTTTTATTGACTTCTTGGACGAGAATGAAGAAACGCATAATTTCAAGAAACAATTTGAAAAATATTGCAAAGTGTACAAATAATTACCTTCTATCTGATATGAATTTATCTGCGACATACTCCTTAAAACGACAATACATCATTGTATACTCATCACGTCCTTTTATAGGAACATGTACAAGCTTTCTTGCAACATCATCAACAAGGCGTTCTGCAAGCAATAACTCATCAAGAGATATCGCAGAGTCAGCATAAAGGGAAGTAGATTCCATCATAGACGAAAAAACATCCGAAGATGCCTTATTATACTTAGCATACTCACACTTCTTACTCAATGCCAAAGACATATCTGCCTTTAAAAGAGAAACAAGGATTTC
>CAZOXV010000044.1:0-8389 GCA_964583935.1 uncultured Methanosarcinales archaeon
ATCTCCTTGAGCTCAACGGTAACTTTTCCATCATTATCTTTTATCGCTTTAACAGCAACTTTTTGAGGCGGATTTCGTATTCCTTTCTCCCAAATTTTGATATTGAGAAATCTTCCAATATTAACATCCTCTGATTTCATGTGCCTTGCTATAAACTCTTTCAAAGCTCTGACTGCTTTATTGGCACGCCTATATTCAGGAACTTTCTGGACCTCTTTCCTCAAAGGGACAATGTATTCACGTTCGAGCATTTTAACACCATTATATATTGAATTTTATATATTAAATTAAGCTTTCTTTAAGCTTTAGTCTTTGTTCTTCTCCAGCTTCGTTTCATTGCTGTATGTCTTCCCGGATGAACTTTCCTTCCAGCACCATATATCTTCGGTACTGTCCAAAAAGGCGCCCATGAGGTTTTACGCGCAAGTTTAGCAAGTCTCAGTTTCCTCGAAATATGAGTGAATCTCGCCATCTTACTCTTTCACCTCTGCAGACTCTTCAACAACATCAGGAGTTTCTTCTACAGTTGCTTTTGTTTCGGATTTTGTCTCTTCTACCTTTTCCTTTACGTCTTTTTCTTTCACGTCTTGTTTGGTATCATCCGACTTTTCTTGAGAAACTGATTTTTTAGTAGGCTTAACATCTTTCTTTTCTTTCTTCTTTTCTTTCACACTCGTTTCATCTTTAGAAGACTTCTCAGGAAGAAGAGATGCGGCACATTTCTCAAGAAGTGATTGGCCTTTTGCAGTAATTATTCTGCCTTTAACCTTGGGATCTTTATTCTGTGAAACAAGACCTTCCTTTTCAAGCTGCTGAAGAACAGTTCTAAGAATATTACCTGAAGCATCTTTGAATTTTTCAGGCCTTAAACCTCTATTTTTTTTGCTCCCATACTTAGTTCTTAGTTTATTCACACCTATAGGACCTAATTTACTTACAGATCTTAGTACAGATGCTGCACGAGCAAACCACCAATCATCATCAACAGGCGGTCTTTGTTTTGCAACTCCTGTCTTAACGAACTGTGCCCATTCTGGAGGCTGAACAAGATCAGTCTTTTTCAATTCCTGCGCAACCAAAGAGATGTGCGCGTTTGAATCAACAGAGTATATCGAAACCATTTTTTAACACCTATAAAACCCCATATTGAACTAAAAAGGTTTATTTGGTCTTTATTTCATCCATTTAGCGTTATTAACACCGTTATGAGCAATAAAGAGTATATCGTGAGAATTTGGTTTTATTTAAAAATGTTTCTCTTTGCTGACTAGATAGAGATAAAATATCCTAACGAATTAGAACATTGACAAGTTAATACAAGTAATACAAAAAAACTAACAAAATTTCCTCAGAAGATAACACATATTGTCTATACATCCAAAAATTATATAAACTGATACACTTGATTGGATGTAGGAGGGAATTGTTATGGCTGCAAATGACGATGAAAAATTATTAGAATACGATAAATCATCATACATCAAAGATCTTGAGGAATTTCCGTACCATATTATGGACGGATATGGACTCGCTTCAGACATAAAAGTCGATAAGAAAGGAGTAAACAAGATAATTGTTGCAGGAATGGGAGGCTCGGGCATGCCAGGAGATATTCTTGAGACATATATGAAAAAGAATTCAAAGACACCTGTTTTTGTAAATAAGAATTACACCCTCCCTATGTATGCAGATAAGGAAACCCTCCTGTTTGTTGTGTCATATTCAGGAAACACTGAAGAAACAATAGAAGCTTTCCGTGAGGGCCTTAGAAAAGGTTGTCAAATTGTCGCTATAAGTGCAGGCGGGAAACTTAAAGAGCTTGCTGCATTACATAAAAAAACATACTTGGCAATACCTGCAGACAAACAACCAAGAGCAATGATTGGATATTTATTCTTCTCCATACTATCAACGCTAGTCAAATACGGAATTTTAAGGGACATGAAGAAAGAAGTTGAATCACTATCAACATACCTGAAAGATTCTGTTTTCAAGGATAAAGCAAAGGAACTTGCACAAAATCTTCTTGACAAAGTTCCACTAATATACGCTTCCGAGGATTTTTATCCTGTGGCGATGAGATTCAAAACACAGATTAATGAGAATGCTAAGATTCATGCTTTTTCAAACAAGTTCTCAGAGATGAACCACAACGAAATAGTTGGATACACAAACCTATATGCTAAGTACCACATGGTTATTTTCGGTTCTGAATCTGATCATCCTAGGATAAAGAAGAGATATACCATTTGTAAGCGCCTTGTGAAAGCAAAAGGTGTTACAGTAACCCAGATGAATTTCACGGGGAATTCTTTGCTTAAACAAATTTTCACTGCAATCCACATGGGAGACTGGACAAGCTATTATATGGCATTATACAAGAAAGAAGATCCTAGTCCTGTTGAGATAATAGAGAATCTCAAAAAAGAGCTGAAAAAATAATCAGTAGAATTTGTCTTTTCCTTGTAAAGCAACAAGAGCAGCGCCAATACAACCAGCGTTCTCTACTTTCTGGGTTGCTATTCGTGTTGATGCAATAGCTCTTGTCTTTATTTCATGTCCAATTTCTTTTCTCATCGTTTTTGATGTTGCATAATTCACGCCCACTGAACCACCAAGAACAATCATCTCAGGGGTGAAAATATTTATCAGAGATGCTAAACCAAGACCTAAATATCTTGATGAATCGGAGATTATCTTTTTGGCTGTCTTGTGCTTATTCTCAAGCGCAAAGAGATCCTTCCCAGTAAAGACGTCTGTCATGTGCATCTTGGCCTCCCTGAGCATAGCAGTTCCGGATGCTAAATTTTCCAAAGAGCCTCTGACACCCCTACCAACATCATCAACAGAAGGTTCAATGACCATGTGCCCGAACTCTCCTGCAGAACCATTTATACCAGAATATAACTTGCCATCAATGATTATTGCACCACCTATACCAGTTCCAACAGTAACCCCGATTACATTCTTCAATTTTTTTGCAGCGCCTAATTTATGCTCAGCTACAAGAAAACAATTTGTATCATTCTCAATAAAAAAAGGCGTTTTGATATACTTTTTCATCTCTTTTATGATATTCAAACCATATAAAGCTTTGATATTGGGTGGATAGATTCTACCTGTTGCCCTATTGAAAGGTCCGGCGATACCTATACCCAAACCAACAGGGGTTCCTTCTATAACTTCTGAAATAACATCTACCAATCTATTGAATATCTCTGCTTTTTTTTGTGGCGTCTTAACAGAATACTCCCTAAGAATTTTACCAGTATCAGACACAAGCGCAGCCCGTATGTTCGTGCCACCAAAATCGACACCTATTGCTGTCAGCAAAACCATATTATAATTTCTGGAAGAATGAAATATAAAGCTTTCCTAACAAGACAGTTAATTTTATATATGTACCTCTCATTAGCTATATATACCGATAAAGGTCTAAAATTTTTGAAGGTGTTAATCTATGGCTATTTTCTTTGTGCCAAACGCGCACGACAAAAGGGATAAAATTACGAAGAGCGATATATCAGGGGGGAAGCTTAGAATCACAAAGAGCAATAAAAGGTTCTTTCCCGATGAAGAATGTGAAATTTCTATTGTCTATAACGATGAAGAAAAAAAATGTAAATTCGATGGAGATTCTCTAATAATTGGTAGAGAATTAATGAAGAATATAGGAATACAAAGCACAGACATTCTTGAGTTCAGAGTAGAAGATGATGTCTATTATCTGAGTAAGTAAGCAGGACAAAATTTATTAACATAAAGCCCATCACAAGGAGTATGGAAGATTGTATATTCTGTAAGATTATAAAGGGTGAGATACCCAGTCATCAGTTATTTGAAGATGAAATAGTAAAAGTTTTTCTGGATGTTAATCCAGTTTCTAAAGGACATCTTCTTGTAATACCGAAGGAGCATTATGTTGACATTTTTGAAACACCAGAGCACGTTTTATGTAGAATAAACGAAGTTTGCAAGAAAATGGCCCAACTCTGTAAGTCGAAACTTGGTGCTACAGGAGTCAATGTTGTAAATGCATCAGGGAAAGATGCCCAACAAAGTGTTTTTCACACACATTACCATGTTGTTCCAAGATTTCCTGATGATGGCATAGACCTTTGGTTCCACGGGAAATCCAATTCAATGGATGAACTGAAAGAGATTCAAGAAAAATTTCTAGAAAATTAATAATAACGAGTAGAGCGTAAAACGCTGCGCAAAATAAATTTCTTCAATTTATTTGCGCAAACAAATCGTTGATTTGCTTTGCGACCCGGATTCCCAGAGCAATTGCGATGGGTGTCAATAAACGAGTTTATTGAACATGTTCAAATACTGGTGAAGCGTAAAACGCTGCGACCCGGATTTGAACCGGGATATCCAAGGGAAACTGGTTTTCGAGACCAGCGCAATACCAGGTTATGCGATCGCAGCAGATTAAGATAACAGTCAAAGAGTTTTACGCACATTAAAAAACTTTTCACTAGGTAACAGAACTCACATGTTCAGATTTATTTATGCGTATTATATTCTCAACAAAACTCTCTATCTTAGCTTCATGGCTAACAATAATAACTTGCCGCATATTAATCATTTCAAGAACATCTCTAAGCCTGTCAAGTTGTTCTGAAGAAAAACCATCTGTTGGCTCATCTAAAATTATCAGATCTTTTGTGTTAATAACATCAATACAATCATTAATCACTTTGTTTAATGCCAATCTGTAAGCAAGAGCACAACTTGTCTTCTCACCACCAGATAAGTCAGTAACATCAATCTCATAGCCGTTCTGCTCAACAACAGGCGTGAACTCCTCGTTTAATCTTACGTTTATTGTTTCATCTTCTATAAGTATATTGAACCATTCCCTGAAGAGATCATTAAATTCATTTAGGAGGCGAACCATTACTTTTTTCTCCATGATAACAGTCATCTCAGAGAAGTATTCTGCAAGCCAAGTCTTTATTTCAGAAATATAGGACATACGCTCCTTGTATTCACGCATTTTTGCAATCTCAATCTCTAAATTTTCTTTCTGCTTTATCAGACCTTCTCTAGTTGATACAAGCGATACCTTCTTTTCATTAAGTTCGGACCTCTTCTTTTCTAAATCTGTCATCTCTTTCTTAAGTTTATCTAACTCATCAACAACAGACTTAGACTCTTTAATCGATTTATCGAGTTCAGAAATTTCTTTTTTAAGCTCCGATATTTTCTGATTAATAGGATTGACATCAAGCTCGGAAATTCGCTTATGCTTCTCTTCTATAGATTCAAGAACATATTTCCTTTCCTTGACCATAGATAATTTCTTACGCAATTCATCACAATGTGATTTCTTGTCAGATAGTGTTTTTTTGTATTCATTAAGGGTCTTATCATCAACAACCTTAGATTTAAAATGATCTTGTTTCTTCTCAAGTTCTTCTAACTCTTTGCATTTTGCATCATACTCTTTAAGGTTTGTTTCGGCATTCTCGAGCTCAGCCTTGATTCTAGAAATCTCACTTTCTTTATCAACAATAGAATTTAAATTTTCTTTAGACTTAGACAACCTTTCTTCATAACCCTTCAAACTTTGTCTATACTCTTCACTTTCTGCCTTTATCTTTTTCATAGCCTTTTTATGAGAGTATATTATCTCTTTTTTGTATTCATCAGTGACTTTCTGTTTGCAAGTCGGACAGTCAGAAAGTTCAGCAATATCAGTTATTATTTTTTCAGAAGACGCGTATTTAACGCCACACTCAGTTATTTTGTTGTGCAAGTCAGAAATTATCTTTTCAACTTTTGTTATATTTTTCTCGATCTCGGTTTTTTGTTTAACTATAACTTCAGCGTTCTTCAATTCCTGTTTCTTTTCAAAAACAATCTTCTCGAGAAATTTTTTTGATTTTGTTTCTTTGGATAACCTATTGATGTACTCTCTCATAGAAGAAATTTTTTCTTTTAGAACTGAATTTGAAGTCATTTTCTCATTGTATTCATTTGAAAAAGAATCCAAATCTGATTGAGCATCCTCAAGCTCCTTCTCGTCAAAATCACCCACATCTAGCAACTTTTGTTTTGAATCAAGTTCAGATATAGATTTCTCTAAATTTTCTTTTTCTTCAATCATCTTTTTCTTTTGATCAGATAAAGCATTCAACTCTTTTTCAGAATATATCCTTTTTTGTTCAATCTCCTTATATTTCACTAGTTTCTCCTGTGTAGTCTCAAGAAGAGTACTCTTTTCTTCAATCTTGGAATTTACTTCTTTAATGCTTGGGATAAGCGCTTTTATATCTCGAGTTACCTGGTTTGCCTCTCTGACGATAGAACGATGCAACTTTGATTTTTCAGGGAGAGAGGCAATCATTCCCTCGTAAAGCTTAAGGTTTTCACGCATCTTACGTGAAACAACACTTAGATTCTCTCTAACACGCTTGTATTTGTCTATATTAAAAACACGACGTAGAGTATCAAGTCTTTGCTCTTTATCGGCAAAGATAATCTGCTTCATAGCCTCTTGAGGAGTATATACGGTGTATCTGTAAATCATATCCTTTGATTTTGATAAAAGGGCTTCTGGATAGCCAAGGAGTTGGAGTATAACAGATTTTAATTCCTGAGATGTTCCTTCCATTCGTTGACCGTCTATGATAAGAAATCCAGAATCTTGTTTTATAGAATTTTGACCACGCTTCAATTCACGATGAACAACAACATCCTTAACATCTTTCCCAAGTTCCAAAGAAAATTTTAGCTCTACAGAACCAAAACTTTCCCCATTACGCAAAAGTGACGCTCCGGTAAACTCTCCTCTCTTCAAACCAAATAATGCAAACTCTATGGCAAGAAGAACAGTTGATTTACCTGAACCAATATCACCACACAAGAGCACAGAACCTTCTGGAAAATCTATTTTCTCATTTAGATAAGAACGTATATTGTGAAGCTTTAGATATCTGAGAATCATAGTTGAGGGTTAGAACAAATGTATTTATTGTTTTCTATCAGGACCGTTAAAATTCCAGTCAAAATAAAGCCATGCATAGACAAAAGGATATATAATTATCATCACAAGGAAGCTACCCAATAAAGATTTACTTAACGCTTCATTCAAACTAAAACCAATAATCAACAAAGAAACAAGCCATACAAAAAACAAAGATAGCAAATAAACAAAGGTATTCCTATCAAACAATCTCGGAGTTTTTGGTTTTACCCTTTGAAGTGCGTATATAATTGCCATACTCATAACTGGTGGAAGAAAAATTCCTACAACAAACAACCCGAAGAAGATGAGATAACTTCCCTTAAAGTCTTCAGGCTTGAAACTAATAAAACTCTTCCCAATCTTCTTCTTTGCTGCTTTTTTCTTGGACATTACCATTCTTATAATCAAAAAACTTTATTTACTTTGTGATTTTTATAGTTATCATAAAATATATGTTTCAAAAGATTTAAATATCTTTCAGTAATAAAAAGCGATGTAAAATGTTTTTAGCAGAAGACATAATGACTAAGGATGTTGTTATTACGACACCTGATGCATCTGTAAAGGGCGTTGCCCAAAAGATGAATTCGAAACAGATAAGCTGCATAATAGTTTCTGACAAAAAAAAACCTATTGGCATAATTTCTGAAAGAGACTTCATTAGAAAGGTCTTCGCTAAGGATGCTAAGAAAGGTATGAAAGCAAAAGACATCATGTCAACACCAGTTCTTTCCATTAGCCCAAGAGAAACAGTGAACAATGCAGCCAGGCTTATGAGAGAAAATAAAATAAGACACATGTTAGTTACTAATGAAAATAAAGTAAAAGGAGTCATCACAGAAACAGACGTTCTTAGTGGAGAAACAGAATATGTAAGAGCACACCAGTTCCTTCAGAATTTAATTCTAGCATTGTTCATAACAATACTTCTTCTCTTTGTTATGGTGTTCAGGGTTTTCTAGAAATAGACAAAACCCGCGTTAAATATATAAATGTGAGTTTCTAGAAATATTACTATGCGAAGAATGACAAAACTTCCATTATGGTATCTTATAGGGGTTGTTGTTGTCATAGTAATTGGCTTGATTAATTATTTTGGAATACAGAGAGCACTCTACAAGAATGATTTTATGCTACTTCTCAGATTTCAATACATGGATTATCTGCTTGTAGGAACATGGCTGACAGTTAACATTATTGTGCTATTTTATCTCATGTCCGCTAAAGCAGAGAAGATAGATTTCATCTTTCCTGTATACTATATATGTATACACCTATTTTACATAACAGTAATAGCAGCAAGTTACATAGAGCTATACTTACCCCAAAACATCGCTGCGATAATCTCCGCTGTAACTTCTGTTTTTGAAATCACTTTTGCAGGTTATCTATCAATACCATATTTCAAAG
>CAZOXV010000045.1:0-8355 GCA_964583935.1 uncultured Methanosarcinales archaeon
GCTTTTCTTTTTGCCAAGACTTGAAAGCATGTTCATCCCCATTCTATTGCATCCAAATAAGATTAGATTATAGGCGTCTTCATGATGATATTTCTGCTCATCAACCTTCTTTCCTTTGCGTTCAAAGACGCTCAAGTATTTTGATATCTTCGAGTATATTAAATTTGAATATGTAATCATGTAAGAAGAGCCGCTTATTGTGAGCAATCCTACAAGAGTAACTGTTGATAATATTTCTTGCGAAAGATGTCCGACTGATACACCAAGTGAAACAAGAATCAGGGAAAATTCAGAAATTTGGGCAACCGTAAGTCCTGCCATAAAACCAGTCCTTTTTGTATAACCCATCAAACCCATTAAAGTCATAACAATTACAGGGTTTCCGATTAAGATAAAGAATGAAAAAATGATTATTGCAGGAAGGTTGGCCATTACATCACCAAAAACTATTTTTGAGCCAAGAGAAATGAAAAAAAGTATTAGGAAAAAATCTCTTAATGGCTTCATCTTCGCGCTTATCTCATACCTAAATGGAGACATTGCGAGTGATACACCCGCAATGAGTGCGCCCATTTCCATAGAAAAATTAAATGCTGCAAAAAGTGCAGCAAGGAAGAAACACCATGCCACAGAAAAAAGTAACAAAAGCTCCTGCGATTTTGCCATCATCTGCACAACATGCTGCAGAAGAAAATAACTAAATAATCCTATAAGGATGATGATTGCAAAAATAGGAAGTATACTGTTGATGAAAATACTGAAAAAAGTCATTTCTTTCGACATTGATGAAATAAAAAGTAAAGCGAAAACAACGACAAGGTCTTGGACAATTAAAAATCCCACAGATATTCTACCATACAATGTCTCGAGATCACCTTTATCGTAGAGAAGCTTCATAATAATTATAGTACTACTGAATGTAAGAGCAACTGCAATATAAAGCCCTTCAACAATAGAAAATCCAAGCAATAAAGAGATAAGGAAACCAAAGAAAGATGTAAAAAACACCTGACCAAGCCCGGTTATAATTGATGGTTTTCCAACATCTTTTATAATTTTAGGATTAAGACTCAAACCAACCATGAACAACAAGAATGAAATCCCTATATGAATAAAAGTCTCAATAGCATCTCCTTCTGGAATTATATTGAAAAAATAAGGACTTACAAGAATTCCTGTAAATATGTAGCTTATAATCAATGGCTGTCTGAGAAGCTTGGCGATAGCAGCAACTGCCGTCGCAATTATTAAAATTATACTTAGCTGTCCAAAGATTTCAAGCATGATATTATTTTCGTTAAAGGCGTTTAAAAGTTTTTCCAAAAATAGCTAAGTCAACTTTGTGGTGTTGGCGTCATCCGTTATCAACATAAGCATTTGTTTTGAGGAATGCTGTTGACGATGATATGCTGAGGGACACCCTATTCGGGATAGCATGTAGCCATAAAACACATCCAAGTTGACTTAACGTAAAAATACAAAAATCTGAACAATCAAAAAATTGACAAAATTGATATCTCATTCTAACAAAGTTTTTTAAAGAATATATCATTTTTTTAAACCATGTATAATATAGAGATAGATAAGCTTGTCAAAGAAATTGAAAACCGAAATGCGAAGAATATTCTCATTCAATTACCTGATGGATTAAAGCCAAAAGCAGAAGAAATTGTTAATGCAGTCGAATCAAGAACAGGTGCAAATGCATATATTTGGCTAGGTGGTTGCTTTGGAGCATGCGATCTTCCTTTGGGCGTTGACGATATGGGAATTGATTTAATGTTCGCATTCGGTCATAATATTTTTAGAAAGGAGTACTGGTGAAGATGCCAAAAACAATCTTTATGGAAGCGGAATGGGATGGAGATATCGTCTTAGGAGAAGAAGTGATGAAAGAGATATCGAAAAGAAATGCAAAAAAGATTGCACTGTTTGCCTCAGTACAGTTTCTTAAGTTGGATAATGTAATAAAGAAGCTTGAAGAAAACAATATAGATATTCTTACAACAAAAGCAAAGAGAGCAAACAAAGAGATTCAGGGTTTGGGTTGTGACGCTTACCATGATGCATTTAACAAAGATATAATTTCTGAATCAGACGTCATAATATATATTGGTGATGGACTTTTCCACCCTAAGGCCGTCTTACTTTCTCAAAGGGGGAATAAGGAAAAGAAAGACATTATTGTCTGGGACCCTGTGGCAGATAGGATGACAATATTAACTTTTGATATGGTTAAAAAACAAGTTTTGAAGACCAAGGCCAATCTCAAGAGATTCATAAGCGCAAAGAAAGCAGGAATTTTAGTCACTGTAAAACCTGGTCAAGAATTTCTAGGTGAAGCGCTCAAGCTCAAGAAACATCTTGAATCTCAAGGAAAAGAAGCACATATATTCATTGATGACACAATCCAAATAGACCAATTTGAAAATTACCCTTTTATTGATGTTTGGATTAACACTGGATGCCCAAGGATTGGTTTGGATGATCACATGCATTGCTCTAAACCTTTAATAAATTCAAGAGAAGCATATGATCCTATAGAGGCTCTTGAGTCTCTAGATAATGAGTAAAAATTAGATCTCGATAGCAACACTAACTTCTTGGATAGATGAATTAGCAAAAAGATTACAATAACAGAGTTGCAAGTCCCAAAAAAGCAAAGAAACCGAGAATGTCTGTTGCAGTTGTTATAAAAATCGTTGCGGAGGTTGCAGGATCTTTACCTAGCTTTTCCATAGTTAAAGGTATTATTGCTCCAAAGAATCCAGCGACTATAAGATTAATTATCATTGCGAGACCGATGATTACACCCAACATTATTGATTTATTCCACAGCAAAGCCACAACAGCAGCCAAGATACCTGTTATCAAACCATTAAATGCACCTGCAGCAACCTCATTAGCAATTGCACTAATCGATTTTTTGTTCAGGTCTATCTCTTTCAAAGCAATACCCCTTACAAAAACAGCAAGTGTTTGAGTGCCGGCATTTCCACCCATACCCGCAACAATTGGCATATATACAGCCAAAAGCGTAAAAGTTGCTATTGTATCCTCAAATAATCCAACAACAGAAGCAGCAAGAAAAGCTGTAATAAGATTTACGATAAGCCATTTATACCTGTTTTTTGTCTTCTCCAAGAAGCCATCATAAACATCCTCTTCCTTGTTCACTCCCGCAAATTTTCGTATGTTATCTGAACCATTCAATAGATTCAAGACATCATGTGCATAGATAATTCCTAATATCTCTTCGTCATCATCGACAACAACAAGTTTATCATGAGAATGTTTTCGTAACAGATGAGGTAGTTCATTTGAATTGACTTTGTATAAAACATGTGGAATTGGTCTTACGTGTTTTTCAATACGACCATTTGTTTTAATCTTACGCATGCGATGAACGGGCAACTCACCAAAAATCTTAGAATTTTTTACAACAAGAATAACAGGGAACTTTCCCGTTTTCTTTTCATGTTTATCGGCCAATGCCATGACGTCCTTCAACCTAGAATTTATATCAACCTGGATGTAATCCAAAGTCATCATTCCTGCAGCAGACTCGCTATCAAACTTAAGAAGAATCTCTATCTTTTCCTTGGCATCTTTTTCCAGATATTTTATAATCTCTTTACCACGTTTTGGCGACATTTTTTGCAAAATATCTGTGGCTTCATCTAAATCAATAAATTTTAGAAAAGCAATTATTTCTTCATTAGATAATTTAGCGAGCAAGTGTTCTTGTGTTTTACTAGAAAAACTCAACATTAACTTACCTTGGTCTTTCTTAGGAATATCCCTGAATAACTCTTTCTTATCTTTTGAATGTATTAGCTTCCGTCTCATTAATTCTTCTTCGTTATTCATTGACAATTTATTCGGATTTTACATTTATTAATGTTTCTCTAGTTTAGCCAACTTTAGTGAATAAAGAAAAGAAAACAACATAATGCAAACATTATATTTTATAATATATAATGTACAACACACAACATAGAATTTGTATATTAAAAGAAATATCTGAGATCCCTAATAAAGAGATTTTTCTTGTTCTTATCATCAACTTTAATCAACTGCTGTGTGGCTTGCAGCTCCCTAAACTTAGAGTCCATAATAACAAAAGTCTCTGTCCCCTCTTTCTTAATCAAAATAGGTATCTCCTTGTTTTTCATAGAGTTGACTGCAAGCCGGACAGTTGATCTCCTCATCCCCAGCTTCTTTGAAAGAATAGCATAAGAGACTTTTCCAGTCTCATAATAGATACCGAGAAACACCTTCTGTTCCTCATCACTCAGAGAAATATTCTCAAGTTTCTTTCTTGTTTTCAACAAATCAGAAACCATCATGTACGTAGTCTCAAGTTTTACTGCTAAAGCATCAATCTTTTGATCAAGAATGTTAATACGGTCATAGTTATCTTTTATCTCAAGGGTGTTCTCGTTTATCGCATTTAACTGATCATCAAAACGTTCAGAAATCGAATCAAGCGTCGTTGTTAACTTATCGGGATTTGAAAAACTCTCTAATAAATTATCGAACTGCTTTATGTTTACCACCCATGTTACTATATGCGATAGCTCATTTATATAATTTTTCGTGTCACATGTCAATGATAAATTAAAAGAGAATAATATATCAAATCATTTTTTTGTACGTTTTGAAGTTTTAGAAGATGTACCTTTAGACTTTTTACTTTTTGAAGAAAAATCTTCTTTCAAGGGTCCATCCTTAATTGATTCCATATACTTACATTTTGGAAAAGTACTGCACCCAAGAAATTTCCCGTAAAGTGATGTTCTTAAGATCAGAGGATTACCACACTTCGGACATTCTTTTTCAACAGAACCATTAACAATCTCTTTTGCTTCATGTTTTATCTCAGAGTCTTGTATCTGTTTAGATTTACAATTGGGGTTAACACATAGTTCCCTTGGTCTACCGCCCTCTTTTCCGATACGAATAACAGGATAACCACAATGCTCGCAGACTTTCCCCAAAGGCTTTATCATCCCCTGTTGCGGTATCTTAAGTGTCGCCGTGCAATCAGGATAACGGTCGCAAGCAACAAATCTCCCATATTTTCCACGTTTTATAACAAGGTTTCCTTTGTGACAAACAGGACACTCACCAAGAGTATTCATCTTCTTCTCCATCTCAAAAGTAGCATCACCAAGCTCCTTGCCAATAGTCTTCTCTTTTGTTTTTATTGTATTGAGAACTTCCGTAAGAACTTTCTCTGCTTTCTCAATGACTTTGGACTCGTTTGTATCCTTGTTTCTTATTTCTTCCATATCATCTTCGATATCTCTTGTCAGTTCTTCTTCAAGTATCTGTGGACAATACTTGTGGAGTATGTTAACTGTCTTGATACCAAGATCAGTAGCACCCATTGGTTTTGTAGTTATGTACTTTCTTTCATAGAGTGCATCTACTATGGCTGCACGTGTCGCTTTTGTACCTAAACCACGTTTCTCCAACTCTTTGATAATTGAGGCTTCTGTATAACGTTTAGGAGGTTGTGTTTCTTTTTCGTGCTGTTTCACTTCTAAAACTTTGCAAACCTCATCAACAGTAAAGTCGGGAAGTTCAACTTCATCTAGTTTAACATACGGATCATAAAACTCATACCAGCCCTTATATGTTGTTTTTGAACCTTTTGTTATGAAAGGTTCTTTATTAACATCAAAATTAACAGTAAGGGTTTCTCTTTTTGCCCACTCACCAAATGTTGAGAAAAATCTTTTAACAACAAGATCATAAACTTTAGATTGTTGTTGGGCTAATGACCCAGGAAGAATACCCGTAGGAAAGATTGCTGGGTGTGCTGGATCAGAGTTAGGTCCTTCATTAGGCTTAAGAGTTCCGTCCGCTAGTAATCTTGAAGCAAACTTACCATATATAGACGATTTTGCTAATGAAGAGATGATTTTTTTCAGACCTATGCTTGGAGGAAGTTTCTGGGACGATGTCCTTGGATAAGATATATTACCCGCTATATACAATTCCTGAGCAATCTCCAAAGTTCGCTTTGGAGGCATCCCAAAACAACGATATGCCTCAGTCTGAAGAGTGGTGAGGTCAAAAGGAAATGGTGGCGGATGCTTTTGCTCTTTCGTGGATATCTTTGCGACACGAGCATCATGTCCTTTGGTATTTTTTAGTACAATATCGGCATCATCCTTTTTCCAGAACTTCTCTGTTTTATGGTTCGCAGTAAGGTGTTTTCTACCTTTCTGATATTTCATATCAATTTCCCAGAACGGCTTTGGAACAAACTTCAGAATATCTTTTTCTTTATCTACAACTATCTTCAGAGCAGGACCTTGAACTCTTCCAGAAGACATTATCTTGTATCTTCCAGTTCCATTTTTTATGGACAATGTTAATGCTCTCGAAAGGTTAATACCATAAAGCCAATCGAGAAAATGTCTGGTCTCACCAGCACGTGCTTGACCCCAATCAAGATGCTTATTTGCATTTTCATAAGAAGAAATAAGCTCGTCTTTTGTAAGAGTAGAATACTTCATACGCTTAGCATCTTTTGCATTACAAGCAAATCGAACAACATTGAGACCTATTACTTCTCCTTCAATATCATAGTCTGTTGCAACAACAAATGATTTAGCTTTCTTTGCAAGTTTAGAAATAACATCAAGGTACTTTCTTGTATATTCAGATCCCTTTTTTTCATAGCTTGGTATCCATTTTATATCAAAAACGGGGTAGGTCCAACCAGTCTTGCCCTTGTTTTTTTGTTCTAAAGTATACAAATGACCAACAGCACAAGCAACAACAACATCATTACCATTGTGCTTTAACTCATAGTATGCAACTCCATTAACAGAACGTTTTGTTGCCTTTGAATCAGCAAGAGAATCAGCGATCTTTTTTCCTGCTGATGGTTTTTCAGTAATCACAAGTTCATAGCTCATCACATGAAAAAAAGGCAAGCAGTTTATATATTTTGCGTGATTATTTTGGGAAATGCAGACAGAAATATCAGAAAAAACAGATTTATATCAAAATATCCCAGAACATATTGGTATAATACCTGATGGGAATAGAAGATATGCAAAGAAACATGGTAAGCCAACAGCACACGGTCATTTCAAAGGATACAAAACCCTTTCCGATCTAGTTGAATATTTTCCTGAATATGGTGTTAATGAACTCACCATCTATGGTTTCTCAACAGAGAACATGAAACGAAGTGAAGATGAAAAGAGTAAAATCTTCTCGATAATAGAGATTGGGCTTGACGAGATAATGAAAAAGACAGAAGATAAGAAATATAAGATAACCTTCCCTGGTAGAAAAGAAATATTACCCCCAGAATTGGCAGAACATATGGAAGAAATTGAAGATTCTACATCTAAAAACAGTTACCCTAGGCTAAATATTTGCTTGGCATACGGTGGGCGTGCAGAACTTGTAGATGCGATAAAAAATATTGCAGATAAGACAAAGAATGGAGAAATTGCTCCTGAACAGCTAACTGAGAAAGTAATCTCTGAATATCTTGATGTGGAAAATGATGTAGACCTTGTTATTAGAACAGGGGAAAGGAGATTATCTAATTTCTTGAATTGGCAAACTTCATACTCTGAGCTTATCTTTTTAGAAGATATATTATGGCCTGAATTTGATAGGAATACGTTTGAATCATGTCTTAAAGAATACACAGAAAGAAAAAGGAACTTCGGCAAATAAGACTTGCCTGAAAAAGCCAATAACACCAAACAATCATTCTGGCTTTAGAGAATTGATCATTCTATTAAGAAAAATAAGAAATCCCGTTATTCCCATGTAAGGCGCAAGGTAGAAAAAGTGGGTCCCATATGATGGAAAACCGATTTCAGTGTAAGGCTCAATATGATATGGACCGTTGTCATATATTCTGCCTCTTCCTTCGCTGTTTCCGATAAAAAAATCAGGTATCTCTTCAACAACTATTTCATCAAGCTCAGAAGAGAAGTTAACTTCTGGAAGTTTTCGAATTATATTAATTCTATCTAGACGATTTTTCGTACTGAAAATAACATTATATAATGGCTTCATGTCTATCTCAGACAATGCATCACACATGCTTTCACACAGAAAAGGATCCCCAACAAAAGAAAAAGTTTTTAGTCGAAAAAAAGCGGGAACAAGCCATTCTAATAACGGCAATACAGCCTTCATTTCTGTATCTATAAAATCATTAGCCTCATCAATAGATTCTGTTTTTTCAGCAACTTGTAATAGCCACTTCTTTGTCCCATCCAGACCGAAAGGCAATCCTAATTCAATCACTTCAGCCCCAGTCTTCTTTGAGATTATCTCAGCCGTCTTCCCAGCATAAGGCATTGATAT
>CAZOXV010000046.1:0-8293 GCA_964583935.1 uncultured Methanosarcinales archaeon
ATAGATCAAAAACTATTAACTCATGATGAAAACTTCAACGAAATATTCAAAGCAATTGAATCTAAACAACTAACTCCTACACAAGGAATATTCTATGATGGTCAGATTTATGACGCATTCAAATTCATTAAGGACTTAGTTAATTCTGCAAAAGAATCTATCACATTGATTGATAATTACATAAACGAAGAAACACTAAATATTCTATGCAATAAAAATGTTAAAATAAAAATTTACACAAGAGAGATAACGAGAGAATTAAACCTGGCAAAAAACAAATTCAATCAACAATACAATAACTTAGAAATAATTGAGTTCACCAAATCTCATGATAGATTTTTGATAATAGACAATCAAGTCTATCATATAGGTGCTTCATTAAAAGACCTAGGCAAGAAATGGTTTGCATTTTCTAAAATGAATCTGAAAATTGAAAACATTTCATAAAAACAAATGAAATGCAAATATTTTCTATATTAATTGGAATAAAAACAGTTTGGTTGGAATATTCTCAAGAAACTATGAGAAACTAATTTAAAACATTATTAACTTTAATTAATCAAACCGATGTTATAAAAATAACAATCTTTTTATAATTCACTTACTTGTGTACGCACATAAATACACTGGTGATAAAATGGTTAATTTAACACTATCAATACCGAACGAGCTGAAAGACAAAATGGACACATTTAAGGAAATAAATTGGAGTGCAGTGGCACGTGAAGCATTTAATGAAAAGATAAAAGATCTAGAATTCATCAAAAAAATGAAATCTAAGAGTACTTTTACAGAAAAAGACGCAATAGAATTTGGAAAAGACATTAATAAAAAACTTATGGAGAAGTAAAATGCAATTGATAATTGATGCAAATATCCTGTTTTCTATATTGATTAAAAAAAGTAAAACTGAAAATTTGATATTTAAATCAGAGGTTGACTTGGTTGCGCCAGAGTTTATATTCCAAGAATTCATGAAATACAAAGAAATAATTCTAATAAAAACAAAAAGAACTGAAGAAGATTTCCAAAGATTGATATCTATTCTAATGAGAAAAATAAAGACAATACCAAAAGAAGAAATAGAACAACATATAGATTATGCCCATAAGATTTGCCCGGATAAAAATGATGTTTTATATTTTGCACTAGCATTAAAATATAAATGTCCGGTATGGAGCAACGATTTCACCCTAAAAAGACAAAGTATAATTACTGTGTATTCTACTTATGATCTATTGGTTTTATTTGGAGAAATATAATCAAGATTCATAGTTATAGCTAAAAGATGAGAAATCTACATATAACATACTTAGGAGAACATTAGATTGCGAATTTCAAATAATTGTGTCTAATATTCTTGTTGTAGAGTTAGAAAAATATGTCCCAAAAGATAAATTAGCATCAATACTGAAATGGTTAAGACCTAAAATAAAGATAACCAAACTTACAAACACAGAAATTGAAGATGCCAAAAAAATAGATATTCATTATCCTGATTGTCTCCATATTTATATAGCGAACAAACTAAATGCAACACTTGTATCCAACGACAAAGAAATGCAAGAATTTGGAGCTATCTCAGCTCATATTCTTTAAAAATATCTCTTGAAGATTTTAGGTATTCATCTACGGCATCTTTTCTTCCTTTTCTTGTCACATTCATACTTTTAACAGAACCTTTAAGCTTAGCGATTTCCCTCATGGCTTCTTCTTTATAAACTTCAGACAATCTAAGACGAATAGCTTCTTTAATGAATTCAGACTGGGTTGAATATTTATCTTTAGCAATGAGGTTCTTTATATCTTTCTGTAAAGATTTTTCAAGTCGTATATGCACTAGTTGAGACATGAAATTGTATACTTATTTGTTATATTTAAAATTTACTAAAATCTTATTGAGAAATCTTCCACCCTAACAAGAAATCTTTCAAGAATCTCTGAAAAACGCATATAAAAAACGCAAACTTAAGCAACCCATGTCAGAATTAATCTACATTGATACAAATGTATGGATAGATTTCTTCCTTAACAGAGAAGATAACTTAAGACCACTTGGAGATTTTGCTCACGAACTCTTCGTAAAAACAAGCCAGTGCAAATATAAAATTATTACCTCAGATTGGCTAATAAAAGAGCTAACAAAAACAAATCATCTAGATTCTTACAGACAATTAGAAGAACAACTTGTCAAATTAAACAAAATCAAATACATTAAAACGGAATACAAAGAATTAATGTCAGCAAAAAAACATCAACATTGGCATGATGCATTGCACGAGATACTTGCAATAAAAGCAAATGCAATATACTTAGTAACACGAAACGTCAAAGATTTCACAGGAGAGAAAGTAATTATTACTTATCCTGAGAATTTGTAATCTCTTGCTCAAATTCTCTAAAAAAACTCAATCTTTGCTCATTATTGGGTAAAAAACCGGAACTAGATCCTTTTAGTTCATGAAGTTTCTTCAAAGTTTTATAATTTTCAAGGCTTTTTCTGATAGCATCCCTGATAAATTCAGATTTATTTTTAAAATAAGTATCTGGAAGTATTGAGTCTATAGCCTTATCCAATTTTTCATCAATTCTAATGTGCGTCAACATGGAGTTCTGTATACCAAATGTATATATAAAATTTGCTGAGAAATAGCCAGAAATCTTTCAAGAATCTCTGAAAAACGCATATAAAAAACAAATTCTAATACAACAATATGAACCTAAAAGATAAAATACATACAATAAGAGACAAACAAGTAATGTTAGACCGAGATTTAGCAGAATTGTATGGAGTGGAAGTAAAACATCTAAATAGGCAGGTAAAAAGAAATATTGAAAGATTCCCCGAGGAATTCTGTTTCTATCTAACCCTTAAAGAATATAATAACTTGAAGTTCCAAATTGGCACTTCAAGATGGGGTGGTGCAAGAAAACCATCATTAGCATTTACAGAGTATGGTGTTGCTGCTTTATCTGGAATTTTAAGAAGCAAAAAAGCTGTTGAGCTCAACGTAAAAATCATAAAAGCTTTCGTTGAAATGCGTCACTTCATTCAAAACAATGCAAACATCTTCCAGAAATTCCAACAGATAGATCAAAAACTATTAACTCATGATGAAAACTTCAACGAAATATTCAAAGCAATTGAATCTAAACAACTAACTCCTACACAAGGAATATTCTATGATGGTCAGATTTATGACGCATTCAAATTCATTAAGGACTTAGTTAATTCTGCAAAAGAATCTATCACATTGATTGATAATTACATAAACGAAGAAACACTAAATATTCTATGCAATAAAAATGTTAAAATAAAAATTTACACAAGAGAGATAACGAGAGAATTAAACCTGGCAAAAAACAAATTCAATCAACAATATAATAACTTAGAAATAATAAAATTTGCCAAATCTCACGATAGATTTTTAATAATAGATAATCAAACATACCACATCGGCGCTTCACTGAAAGATCTAGGAAAGAAATGGTTTGCTTTTTCCAAAATGAATCTAAAATCTTTGAAGTAATTCTGAGAAATGTTTAAAAAAAGCAATTCACTACCCAATAATAATCAAGAGGTTGACACCATGGAGACCATAGATACAATAATCAACACACATAAAGGACCCTTGCCTGCAAAGATGAGAACATTCACACAAGAAGAAATCCTTCTAAACATAAGGGATGACCTGGTGTTAAGGGATATTATTGACCAATCAGAATATATATCAAGGGTCGTAACATGGTGCTTCCCAGAATTTAGCGGAGAAGAGAAAGTCTCATATAGACGTCTAGTAACACTCTACCAGCACGCTGCCGCACAGATGCCCGATCTCCAGTATGATAATATGTTTGCCACAGTAACAAAGGGTCTCAGAGGAAAGCTAGACAGACTATCTGGCCGAGATAGTACAAAAAAAGAAATAATAAACAAAGAAGCAATAGATTCTGAAGAAATATACGATATGCAAGAAGAGACAAGAACACTCTCAGAAATTATAGCAGAACACGATATTACAGATATAAGAACACAGCTTAACGAAAGAGTAATAGGCCAGAATCAAGCAATTGACGACATAATGGATTGGATGCTACTTCTAAAGTATGAGGCCACATTAGACCCCGAGAGCGTCACCAACCTCTATCTTATGGGACCATCAGGTGTTGGAAAGACAACATTCGTTAATACGCTTTCAGATATACTCGATGTACCTGCATTAATAATTCCAGGAGCTGAATACAAGCAAGAGCATACAGTAGCAAATCTCTTTGGAGCGCCATCAGGTTACATAGGATTCAACGAAGATGGAGGAACACTAACACGTTTTGTTAAAGAAAACCCATCCTCAATCGTACTCATCGATGAAGCAGACAAACTGCACGACGAGATATACAGAAACCTAACCAATTTCATGGACAAAGGACTTGTTTCTGCACCAAGCGGGGAAGAATACCATTTTGACGGAGTTCTCTTCATGACAAGCAATCTTGGTAATAATCCTGGAAGCGCCTCACGTGGAAGACCAATTGGATTTAATTCTGCAGAACACGTTACAGACTATGAGAGAGAGAAGTATAGGATGATGGAGCTTGTCAAGCAAAGCTTCCCTAGAGAAATAAGATCACGGATGAACGATTTCGTTATGTTTAATTCCCTTGGAAGAGAAGAGGCAGCAAAAATCCTGGATACATATGTTGAACAGACAAAAGAAAGGTTCCAATACGCAAAATTGCCAATTCTAAAGAGCGCTTATGAGGAAATCCTGGATAGAGGACTAGACCCAGAGACAGGCGTGAGAGAGCTCCAGAAAGTGTATGAGAAGAATGTCTTCATGCCAGTCTTGAGACGTATAGAAACAGACCCAGAATTCAAAGAAGCTTACAAGGTAAAGATTGGCTATGATGGGAAAGATTTCACATATACACCAGTAAAGAGAAAAGAAACAGCAAAGTAATCATGAGGAATATAGCTCCTCATACTTAGAAATGACCTTTCTCCAGTCGTAGTCTTTAGCTTTTTTCAAAGAGTTCTCCATATAGACGTCTTTGTCATATTTTAGTACATCCATAACTTCAGCCCTGAAAACATCAAACATAGGGGCACAAAGAGCGCCGTCTTTCTCATTATCAATAATCTCAGGAGTGCCACCCGTAGGCGTAGTAACAACAGCAGCTCCAACAGATAATGCTTCTAAAATCGTTCTACCAAGCGGCTCATCCCAATACGCAGGAAGAATAACAAGAGAACCAGCCATCCTCTCAAGAACATCATTGTTAGACATATGACCAAGATACTCACCCTTGTAAACAGATTTCATCCTACCAAGAAGATGACCCTCGCCAAGAAAATACGCCTCTTTGAACATCTTCCGAGGCAAAGAAGCAACCACTTTTGCAGCCAGTAAAGCACCCTTCATCTCATTGAATTTACCCACAAAAACAATATTGCCCGAAAATTCCTTCTTAAGATATTTTGAGTTTTCCTCAATATCAATCATGTTGCTAATAACAACCTTGTTTTTAACTGGCGTCTTATGAGAAACAAACTTACTCACACAAATAACATTATCCATCTTTTGAAGACAACGTAAAGCATGCTTAGTACGCAACACCATATAAAGAGCAGCCAAAGGAGAAAGCAATCTAATAAAAAACCCATAACGCCAGAAAATAGAATGTAGTGTTGAAAAATATCCATGCCTTTTATAATTCTTCTTAGAACGAACATTAAAGCGTGTCCCATCGTAGAAAGTAGGCCAATAGTCGCGGACAGTACATATTTTTTTAACACCACTAAGAGGTGCAATAGCCCTGCAAGAATTAAAATGCTGAGCATGGACTACATTAGGCCTGAAAGAATTAACTAGCTTCTCAACACCCTTCCGTAGATGCAAGAAATTAAGCTCTTTAAAGCCCCCAAACTTATGAACTGTGAAATCATCGTATTCATAAGAACCGTTTTTGCCAGGCATAGCAACGAGCACATCATGCCCTTTTGAGCGTAATGCCTTGCAAAGATAGTAAGAACTCCACCCAGAGCCACCACACTTAGGAGGGAAAACATCAGTAACGATAAGCACTCTCATATCTTGAAAAACATTTACAAGTTTTAAAAGCTTGTGAATATCTTTCAAGCAGCAGAATAAAACTCCTTGATAGAATCACATATGAATTTAAGTTCTGAATCAGTAAGTTGATCGCCAATAGGGATACTCAATAGTTTATCATCAAAATCATTAGCCAAAAACTCTCTATTCAAAGCAAGATAAGAATAGGCTTTCTGTTTTGGCAAAGCAACCAGGTAATGAATTCCAGTTTCAATACCCTTCTCAGCCAAAAATCTTTGAAGCAAATCTCTTTTCTCAGCCCTAATAACAAAAAGATGATATGCCTCTTTAGCCCATTCTTCACGTCTAGGTAAAATAATCTGAGAAATACCTTTTAGCTTACCCAAATAATAATCGGCAACTTCAATCCGCCTTTCAACACACGCGTCAAGATAATTCAACTTAACACTCAAAATTGCTGCTTGAATACCGTCAAGACGAGAATTTCTGCCTTGAATAATGTGATTATACTTGTCGTGTCTGCCATGATTTGAAATTAACCTACACCTTTGCGCCAAAACTGAGTCATTTGTAACAATAGCGCCGGCATCACCATATGCACCTAAATTTTTCCCAGGATTAAAACTAAACGCAGCTAAATCTCCAAAACAACCCACTTTCATGCCTTCATATTCAGAGCCAGTAGCGTGTGCACAGTCTTCCACAAGCTTCAAATTATATTTCTTTGTGATCTCAAGAATAGAATCCATTTTGCAAGGATGACCAAAAAGATGGACGGCTATTATCGCAGAAGTTTTTTCATTAACGCATTTTTCTAAATCATCTATAGATAAAGTATAGTTATCAGGATCAATATCACAAAAAACCACATTATAACCATTCCGTGTAACTGCTTCAGGCGTAGCAATAAAAGTATTAGCAGGCACAATCACATCTGACCCTTTAGGTAGTTCAAGAGATTCAATAGCTATGCTCAATGCATCAGTTCCACTAGCCACACCAATACAATGCTTAACACCCAAATAATCTGAGAATGACTCCTCAAACGACGTGACAAACTTGCCACCAATAAAAGCAGTATCATCCAGAACAGAAAATATAGCAGAATCAATCTCGTTTTTAATAGATTCATACTGTTTCTTTAAATCTAAAAACTTAATTTTCATTTAAAAAGACCTCTTTACCAGATCCAATAGATTTGTATATTGCATCAATGAGCGCTAAACTTTTTCTGCCCGCTAACCCGTCAACAAGTGCAGATTTTTTATTTTGTATGCAATCAACAACATGATCTAAATATTCTTTATGGCCAAAACCATAAACATTAGGCGGATTTACTGAACTGTCTTTAATAACTAATTTGTCTTCTTCTCTTGTATTAACAAAGTTCCAAACTTTCAGCTCATTTGCAGCAAAACCACCAATTTCAGCAGAACCATTCGTTCCAAGAATAGATATTGAGCCTTCGATATCTTTTGGCCTAACAGCGGTTGTTGCTTCAATGACACCTAAAGCACCGCTCTCAAATTTTAAAATCACAACAGCAGTATCATCAGCTTCAATTTCAACACCGAAAGTTGAATTTTTGGCCATAACACTCTCTACATCACCCATGAGCCATAAAAGAAGATCTACGTAATGTATGGCTTGGTTTGCCAGAATTCCACCATCTAAATCCCATGTTCCTCTCCATTTATCTTGGTCATAATAATCTTGATGTCTACACCATCTTACTCTAACAGTTCCAAGAAAAAGTTTGCCAAATCTATTTTGTTCTAATGCTTCTCTTAGCTTCTGGACAGGAAGATTGAACCTATTTTGTTTTACAACAAATAATTTAATATTATTCTTATTGCAAGCTTGAATCATTGCATCTGCATCATCAAGAGTTAATGCCAGTGGTTTTTCAACAACAATGTGCTTCTTGTATTTTGCAAGATTAATAACATGTTCAGCATGTAACCCGCTAGGAGTCAGAACACATATAACATCTACATCTTCATTTTGCATCATTTCATCCATGTCAACATAGAAAGAAACATTAAATTTTGCAGCTAAATATTTGGCTCTTTCTTCATTAGTATCGCAAACAGAAATAAGTTTTACGTCAGGAATCTGATCACCACCAAGTAATTCAGAATGTTTTCTAGATATTCTGCCACAACCAACCAAAGCAAAATTTAAGACCATAGATTCTGTTCAAGAAAGCAATTTATAAATTT
>CAZOXV010000047.1:0-5506 GCA_964583935.1 uncultured Methanosarcinales archaeon
TAAAGTCTCTTCGACCGGCATCTGTCTCGAAGTCCATGACTATCTCTACACTGTCCGCACCTTTACCAGTAGAAAGATATTCATATTCTACAACTTCATATTTATTAGAATTCAAATGTTCTGGGTTATTAGGGTCGTATTTTTCTTTAGGACCTAATTTCATAGCACAACCTTCTTTTAACAGTCGTGGGTGGATAACCTAATTTATTAGATGCTTGATAATAAGAATAACCATTTTCCATTAATTTTTTTACGTTATCTAAATTAATATTATCATTCCATCTCGGATTATTTTCTCTTTGATTATTTATTTTACTCTTAAATTCTTCAGTAGCAACTTTCTTTCTTTTTAATCCTAGTTTTAAAATTCTTCTTCTTATAGTTCCTACTCCAACACCGAAATATTTAGCAATGTTTGGAATAAGTATATTATCATTATACATTTTTATTAGTTCATTTTCATCAATCTCAACAAATCTAGGATTTTTATTCCAAGAAACGTCTTTCCTTTTACGAAATTTAACAGACTTCATATTTTTAACAAAATTTTCAATATGTTCATCTGTACATCTTTTCTTAGCTGATATTGACATTTTTCTTCTTGTTTCTTCATTAAAAATAGGATGTTCTCCTCCATCGGTTAAATTATAACCATTTTCTTTTAAGTTACTTTTAAAATGAATGATAAATTCTTTTTCACTTTTATTCAAATCTTCTTGACATTTACATTGTTTCAAAATAAACCATTCAAAATTCTCAAATCCATAATTCATTAAAGCATTATGAAAATAAGAATTTGACTTATTCTTTTTTGACAAATGTTTATGTTGGGAAATTCTTCTTTCGATTTTCTGAATTGTTTGTCCAACATAAACCTTTTTGTTAATTCTATTCTTTGCTAAATAAATTATCATAAAAAATAACCTCCATCTATATAAATCCTTTCAAAGTATTTATATAAATTTGAGTTATTTTTCAATAATTTTTCTCACAAATTTTGGTTTTGCTTTAACATACTTATCCCCACGAAACTGAGCAACTTCAAAATCTTCACCATCAAGGGTAACAATGACGATACCAAATTCCTTATTCTTTCCAATATCATGGGACTTACCGAAAATCTCTTCAATTCGGTCAAGAGAAACATTAGTAGCAATATCGATGTCGTCTGGTTCTTTCTCACCAGTAACAATGTCTCTGACTGCTCCACCCACAATATAAGCACGAGCATCGGGACCACCTTCTTTTTCAAGGCGCGAAATGATTTCTACACCCTTCTTGAGCATAGGAATTCTATTCACATAATCATCCCAACCAGAAATTTTGTTATTTTCTGTTATATAAATTGGCGATTTGTAGTAATCATCGAATCTCATTTTGTATCCTTTATCATAACTGTGATTCCATCTTCTTTACGAACAACCTTGAATCCCTTCTTTATTAGCATTCTTTCCATTTTACTATTTACGACAATTGCTTTGATTATTGTGTCTTCATCATATTCTTCTTTTTCAGAGTTATACTTATCTATAGCAATATTCAATAACTTACCACCAACTCCTTTTCCCTGAAAACTGCCTTTAACAACTATATCAAATTCAAATTTGGCAATGTTTTTCTTTTTTGCAAATATATGACGCTTTCTTGTAAATGTTTCCCAAGAACTCCAAAGTGCTCCAATAACTTCATCTCCAGACTTAGCAATTGATTGTACATTTTTATCGGAAAAAATACTAATTCCTTCTTCTTTGGCTATATTATTAGCTTCCTTTATTTCTGATGAGTCTATATCATCTCCATAGACATACTCAATATTTGGTAAAGACTCTATCAAGTAATGTTCTTCAAATCTCATTTGTATGCTCCATTACTAAATGATAAGTCTCTTGTCGCATAGAAATAGTTTCCATCAAAAGCCAATCCATCTGCTTTCACAACAGCAATGGTTGTCACAGGATTGCTTCCAGTCATCTGTGCGTATCTATATGCTGTTTCTCTATCAGGAGCAAAATATGTATTTACTTTGAATTTTTCCGATCTAAGTATCTTATTTAGATTTGACTTTGATGTTCCGTGGTGAAGTGTTAGATAAAGTTCACCATCTATGTAATTCTTAGGAACATCAAACTTCTCTACACCATTCAAAACAGAATTCATAAAGGCATCATTAGATTCGTGGAACCTTGCCACAAGTGAAGGCTCTCTCAATTGTCCAGCATAGTACTGGTCAATCTTTCTTATTATATTCGTTGGATTGATTGGTTGGTCAAACTCTTCATAATATCTTCCACCCTTACCATTTAGTTCCAATAATACTTGGTCAACACTGTTTATATATCTTCTCAAAGCATTTCTCTGCTGTTGTGTTGGTGGTGCTTCCATATCTATAATACCAGCATTGACATCTATTCTGATAGGACCAAGTTTCTGAAAAGCAATCATTCCATCAGAGCCACCCTGAGCAGCCGGATGATCTATATTCTCTAATGCTCTTCCTATCTCCCTATGATCCATTTCCCTGCCTCTCGCATATGTATTACCAAACTTTCTACCTGACAGATCAAGAAGCTTACCATCTCTCATTATGTATCCCGCGAACTTTAGATTGTTTGTCAAACCAAAACTTCTTCTAACTGCTTTGAGAACTTTTTCATCAGGAGACACTTCCTTTTTTTCAACAGCTCTTTTTATAGCTTCATAATGATGTGGTAAGGCTTCCTTATTGATTGGTTTATTTCTGTCAAAAAAGTTCCTTTTCAAAATTGCCTTGACATCATCAGGACCCCTCCAGTCAAATCCCTTACGCTTCATATAAGTGTTTATCTTACTGAAAACTGTTTTAGGAACGTCATCCAAACTGTTGATTATTATTTTATCGTCAAGGACTTCAAAGTCCTCTCTTATATAAAAAGTTTCGAATCTCATCATATCCTCTTACATAGCGTGTGTTGGTACTTCTTCAAATTCTACTTCTTCTGGATTTTCACCCATCTCTCTGAGTTTTCTAATAGCGAACTTCTTTGGCATTTCAGTAGGTGTATATCCCCAACGAACTTCTCTTTCTTCCATAGGTTTAGGACTGGTATCAAAAACGAACTCAAGATATCTACCTTGTGGATTAGGAACATCTCTTGAAACTTTTACAACAATATCACCACTATCCTGGATTTCCTTTCTCCATTTGAAAGTTCTACCTATTTCCATTTCCTCGTCTTTCCAATCTCGATCTCTTCCAAGAGCCTCTTCAAGATATTCATTGAAAGCCATTATTCTTCTCCTTCATCTTCCATTGCTTCTTCTTTAGTATCGTGAACAGTTCCTTCTGGATGTTGTGGTGGTGAGTATATTGCGTAGAGCTTTATACCTTCTTCTCCAGCAATAATGTTATGTTTCACACCACCTGGAACTATAAAAGCAGAACCATCTTTTATGTCATACTCCTTACCGTCCATAACCAGTTTACCAGAACCACCATCAATTCTGAAGAACTGATCTGGATCATGAATCTCTTCTCCAATATCTTCGTTGGGTTTTAGCGACATTAGTACTAATTGCATGTTGTCACCAGTAAATAATGACTTTCTGAATTTGTCATTATCAACAGTATCTTTCTCGATATCTGTAACAAATCCAACTTCTTGACTCTCTTCTGCTTCTCTTACAAAATCTCTAAAACTCATTTTGATTCTCTCACTTTACCTGGTATGAAAACCTCAAGATGATCTCTTGACATTGTTATTGTTTCGCTTCTTCCTCTCTTGTATGGATCGAAGACTTTAGATTTGTAAGCTTCCTTGTTCCAACTAGATGGAGTTCTCAAAGACTTTCTATCCATAGCTATAACTTTCTTTAGGAGTTTAGGCAAATCCTTTGTATGGACTTTTACCCAAGAACCCTTATATTCTTTACCAACTCCCATTTTCTTTGCTGGTTCAACAAAGTGAGTCCAAATATCTCCGTGGTGCTGAAACTTCTTTATTGGAGGAAATCTCATTGTTTCCTCTCCACTTTTGTCAACACCCTTGACCATTATATCCTTATTCCAAGCAGCAAGAAACGGCTCCACATAAGGCCAGATGAAAGCATAAATCCCCTTCTTCTCTGGTGGTGTATGGAACCCTGCTACTGGATTTTCAGAATCCACGAATTCTCTTTCCTTCTTTTTGTCCCTCTTAGGGTTCATGTGTCCCCATCGAGCAAACATAATCTTTGGATCAGATTTCTTATCTCTTGCCTTTACTTTGACAACAGAATCATCTTCATCACCCGTATAGTAATGTGCCTCAAATTTATTTTCCATCTTCATCCGAATTTCCTTCTGGGTCTGAAAGCTGGAAACTTATCTGGTCCTTATACTTAGCAAAGTCTACAAGATAGACATCATTGTCTGAGAACTTTATCAACTCAAACTTCTTTTCATCTTCTATGTCTTTTGGAAACTTCTCCCATTCCTTATCTTCATAATTCCAAAATCTCTTTATTGCGTCAAGAGGAACTTGGTGAGCTACTGCGACCTTGTGTCCCGCCTTCTCAATTTCAATTGCCTTAGCAGAGTCGTCTGTTGCTACAACAAGTTTACCTTCATCAAATTCGTCAAAGGATTTTGGTCTGTCAGCAGAGTAATAGAAAGTGAAAACTCTCTTCTCTTCTGTTTGTGGCTTAGGGACATCGGTCTTGGTATGTGGGTCCTTTTGCTTCCTTTTCATCTTTACTTCAAGAGGAGCATACTTCCACTGCTCATCTGAAGGAAGACTTTTTACCTTGACCTTGTTTCTCTGACCTGTAGCAGTACGATGGTATACGTACTTCTGCCTCCAATCATCATTTGGATTTCTCTGCTCCGTCAAAAGATAGAAAAATTGGAAATTCATTACTTATCCAACCCCTTTTTGAGTCTTCCAAAAACTCCAGCATGTTGTTTAGCAACAGCTTTAGAGATTTTTGGCTTTTCTCCCTTCTTAGCCATCTCTATTGACTTGTTCAAAGCATTTAGGAGAGAAGACCACTTTTTAGCAGCAGGAGCCTGTCCCTGCGCTCTTGCTCTCTCAAGTTCTGCTTCAAACTTTCCAGTCAAAGCATCCACACTCTTTACCAAACCTTCAGTACTATCCTGTTGAGTAATCTCTATATTCGCGTCACCATCCTGAATTCTTCCAACTTCAACATACTTCTCAATTGCGTTTATGAGATTTTCTGATTGACCCTTTGATTTGAATATATCAGCAAATAAGTCTATCCTATCCTGACGAATAGGAACGAGTCTCTGATACTGCTTCTTCAAGTTATCAGGAACAAGATTCATTGCCATCTGTCCCTTCTCCTTTGGAGTTCCTTCACCAGCCATTATCTCAGCAAACTCCGGCATCTCTATAACAGTTGTAAGAATTTTATTCAACTGAACTTGATATTCTGTTCCAGAGCCGTGAATTGGAAGGAAAATATGCTTCTTTGTCTTTTCCTTACAATATCTACATTTTCTACAATCACCCATACAATGAACTCCCTT
>CAZOXV010000047.1:5606-7833 GCA_964583935.1 uncultured Methanosarcinales archaeon
ACAAGACCCTGAGCAATTCCTCTTGGTGTCAAACAAGCCCATTGTTCTTCGTGTCTGATATTTTTCTCCATTGATCCTTTCCACTGCTTCTCAAATCTCAAAGCATAACACTGACCATTAGGACCAAGTTTACAAGTACCGAGAATAGCGGACATACAGTTACCGGCAGTTGACATATTGAGAAGAACAGTATCACCACCAATCTTCGCATTACCAGCTGCAACTTCAAAATCTCTGACTTCACCAGTCTCCGGGTCTGTTACCTTTGTTCTTGTTCTGTCCTCTTTCTTACTCTTTTTTTCTTGCTCGTTCAAACTGTCATAATGCTCATATGCTTCTTTCAGTGACTTGAATGTCTTCCCATCTCTGGAAAGTCTTATTACGTCATGTTCTACTAATTGAGGAAGATACTTCAAAGGAATGCCAATTTCCATTTCACCCCTCTCATTGATTGAACAAAGGTCCAAATCAATTGGCATCATGAAAGTATTATCTTCAAAATAGTGGTCAAGGAATCTGTCCATTATTCTCTCCTGTTTATCTATTTAGAACTTCTTGTATTTCATCATAAGATATTCTTTGAATTTCTTCTTCTAATTTTGAACGCATTTCATCACTAATACCAATATCATAGAGCACATCGGCAAAATTAGTTGATGGTTTTTTATCAACAAAAGCTTGTTTATATGGTTTACCTTTGATAAAAACTTTCTTTTCAAAATCTGGTGCATCATATGACTTTGTTATTTCTTTGTCATATTTATCAAAAACTTTTTTAGCAGCATTCATCAAAATTCCTTCAATTTCACCAGCTTTCATTTCATCAAGACCAAGCTTTTTCATAAGTCTTTTTGAAATAAGAGACCCAGCAAGACCTTCGCCCCATTTGAAAACAACATCATATACGTCCTCTACGGTTGGGTTAGTCTTTCTTCCCATTCCAAAAAGCTCAGTCAAATACTTTTGATATTCCTTCATATCCAATCTCCTTATTCTATTATTTGAAAACCTTCATCTTCTATTTTACTTACATCAAGAACACCACCATCCAAAAGCTTAACTTTACTCATCAACTCATCATACATTCTATCAACAACATTCGGTGGTACATCAGCTCTATCTTTTTTTCCTTCAATATCTTTTCTTATTCTTTCCTTTGAAATCTCAGGATCAACATAAAATATCTTGGCTTTCAAATTAGAAGGAGGCAAATCTTTCACAAAATCTCTTCTCCTAGAAGAATCTGTCATTGTCGCATCAAGTATCACATCATTACCTCTTGACAGACTATCAATAACCTTTTCTTTTGTCAAACTCCAAACTTTCGCATTCTGTGACTGGTCACTTACATAACCAGTAATCTCTCTGCGAATTTCGTCAGGACTTACTACTGTATATTTATTGTTTTTGTTATACTTATTTATCCAAGTTGACTTACCTGAACCAGGTATTCCAATAAGCATTATAAAATCTGGTCTACCAACATCTTCAGAGAAGTAATATCTACTAAAGTCCATACCTCTTGAGTTCCTTTATTGTATTATCAGCAGACTCGTGAAGTATACCAATACCATCCCCAAGATTTATCCAGTCATTGATTTTCTTATCATAATCATCTATGAGTACACTTTCTGTATCTGCGTGCTCATATTTATCCTTAGAAAAGATATAGGGCACATCTTCTCCAAGTTCTCTCTCAATCCAGATTTTTTTACCTTCTTTACAGAACTTGCTTCTTGCGGGAGTTGTCAATATTGTAGGATTATATTTTTTGATGTAGTTCCAAAGTTTCTTACCATCAGGCGTCCAGGGCATCTCACTCCAGAATTCGAGCTTACCATTTTCTGCTATGACTTTCCAAAGCTCTTCTCTTCCATACTTATCTTCGAACTTATGTCCCTCCAATCCCTTGGTTACTTCCTTTCCAAGATTTTCGAATGCTTTTTCCCACCAACAGATTACACCATCCATATCACAGAAGACTTTCAACTGGCGTTCCTCGTTCTCATACAAGTAAAGTCTTTCAAGAATTCCCATTCAAACCTCCATCATATCAAGAAATCCAGGCAGAAATCTATCCAAAGAATTTGCGAATCTTCTTCTTTCAAAGTCGCTTAGACTTCTAAACTTCTTTTGGAACATTGGCTTTTCAAAGATTCCTTCGAGACTTTCAAGAAATTCTTCGACACCTTCTGTTCCTCTTTTATTTTCAATTTCTCTAATCTTT
>CAZOXV010000048.1:0-7741 GCA_964583935.1 uncultured Methanosarcinales archaeon
TAAAGGGAGTTAGGGGTGTCAATGACATCTTTGCTCATTACATCGGGCCTCATATTCATGTTGAAGTTCATATAGAAGTTGATAAGAGCCTGCGCGTTGTTGATGCCCATAATTTAGGGAAAAAGGTTAGAAAGAAAGTTGAGCGTTATGATATTGTGAATAGGGCTTTTGTACACATTGATCCTAGGAAAAGATAGTTTAATTTTTCAATGCTTATTCTTGCCTTCAATTAAATATATAAAGAATAACTCAATCTCGGGGTTTATGAAAGCTATTATTCTTGCTGCTGGAGCTTCCACTAGGACATATCCATTAACTATTGAAAGACCTAAACCTATGTTACCTCTAATGAATGGAACTATTCTTGACTATACACTAGGCCTTCTTAGAGACCTTGGACACGTTGATGAGGTAATCGTTGTTTTGCATCACAAGAAGGAGAAAATAGTCCAGCGTTATGGAGACAGCTATAAAGGCATGAAGATGACTTTTGTAGACCAAGAGGAGCCTCTTGGTACTGGACATGCGATCCTTATGACGGAATATTTGTTCGAGGATTATGACGGTTCTCTTCTTATTATCAATGGTGATGATATCTATTCTAGGGATGACATTGGTCGTATGATGGATTCTTTTCCAAGGGTGGCTGTTAAGCGCGTAACTAGTCCCTCAAATTTCGGTATTTTTGAGTTTAAGAATGTAGATGGTAAGCTTATTGCAACTGGTTTGGAGGAAAAGCCAAGGTACCCTAAATCTGATATAGCAAATATTGGATGTTATCATTTTGGAAAAGACATTTTCACTTATTTAAGAAAGGTTAAACCCTCGCCGCGCGGAGAGATAGAGGTAACTGATGCTATAAAACGTTACATAGATTGGCATGATTTAGAGCTGATGCAGGTTTTAGATTTCTGGATCCCTGTTGGCTATCCTTGGGATTTGTTAACGGCTAACGAAAAATTAGCAGGTCTCTCTGGTGGATATCCTAAGCCTTTTATCCATGAAACTGCTGAATTGAAAAAAAATGTCGAAATCACTGGTTATTCGATTATAGGACCAGGTGTAAAAATAGAAAATGATACAAAGATACATAACTCAATAATTATGGAGAATACCCATGTTGGAGGCAATTCTCAAATAAGAG
Organism: uncultured Methanosarcinales archaeon; assembly: GCA_964583935.1. Classification (GTDB taxonomy): domain Archaea; phylum Nanobdellota; class Nanobdellia; order Woesearchaeales; family CAZJJJ01; genus CAZJJJ01. The sequence continues at coordinate 1,145 of CAZOXV010000048.1, forward strand.
ACTCCATTATTTGTCCTAATGTCAAGATTGAAAAAGAATTTTATGCCATCTCTGAAAGTGAATCCAGGATAAAATCTGCTGTTAAAGGAGCTTATATAGAAATTTCACGTAGTAATTTTGGTTGTGCTATTGGAGATAATACGAAAGTTTCAAAGAAAATAACAACACATCCTGGCGTTAAAATTTGGTCTGATAAAAACATATTCAATATAACAGAATTAACCGATGATGTGCATTAGTTTTGTTTTAAAATAAATCAACCGAGTATTCATCTAGTCTTTCTATAACACGTGTAATGTAGTTTCTTGTTTGGGTTGAATAACCTATCTCAGGATTTCCATTCCTTGGGAACTCTTCAGGTGTTCTTCCATCCCATGCTCCACTGGTTAGGTGTCTCATTACGAGATTAGGACCTGCATTGTATCCTGCTATTGTGCTTATCAAAGCCGAAGTTTCATCTTGGTGGTATTCAGAGAATCTTTCATACATTCCATCTATAAACTCTATGGCGCCCACAAGATTTCCTAGTTCGTCATCTGAAACTACATGATACTGAGGCATTTGTTGCCAAATCCCCCTAGCTCCTACACTGGATGCACGCGGATTAAATCCACTCTCAACGCTCGCTATCGCCATCATTAGACGTGCGTCAACCTCATTATTTTCTGAGGTTTCTATAATGTCTCTTATGTATGGTTCTGCGTCTGCTATTGTTCTATCTCTAAAGAATTCTACTTTTTCGTCTAGAGTCAATGAGCTATAGCTAATATTGTCACTTCGTTTCTCAGAATCTAACGGTATAAGCAGAGTATCACCATATCTTATTATGTCACTATTCAAATTGTTGGTCTCTACAATTTGATTAATAAATGGGTATATTTCACTAGCTGATTCCGTGTCTAGATAATTACTTGCGATTCCGTACAAGGATTCCCCTCTATTTACCGAGTGCCTTATCAGGCCTTCAAGTTTATCTTTATTGGGAAGTCTATACAAAAAATTATTTGCACGATTATCCCCGTGGACTTCTCTCTCGTCTCTTTCTTTAATCTCAAAACTGGCTGGTATATACTCTAGATTTTCTTGATGCTCTTGTTCCATAACTACTTCAATATTCCTCTCTTGTGAGTTTTTTGCAGTGGTTGCATCAGTATTTTGCATAAGACCAGCATAGCTTGCTGAACCTAGGAATAGTGTTGTTAATGAGATCATAATACCTTTACTAAGCCGATTTTTTGTGTTCATATCTCCTGGCAATCCAATCTTTTTAAAAAGCTTTTGTTTATGTGTCACTAAGAAGTGGTGTTTTGTTATTTTTGCTTGTAAACTGCGTTAGGAGGTATAGAAATAGAAGAAGTAACCTGTAGATAAGCGAAATCAGTTTCGGTCTCGCTATCTTGAATATATTGTATCCCAAACTTAGTTAGATATTCTTTGAATTCTGACTCTAATTCTTTGTACTGTGACAAATATCCAAGCAAGTAATTTGAGTTCTCTCTTACCCAAGTATCATCGATGATGAGAAAAGATGATCCCCAAACAGACCCTGGCTTTTCCGCCATAAACATCAAATATACTTTTTCAGGGCTAGAGTTCGGGAAATTTTGTTGCTGGTTTGAGTTATCTAGAAAGTCAATAGGTCTTAGTATTCCTTCTTTTAATATATTCTCAAGGTTGCTTTCTAATGTAGCGTGGAAAAGTGGCATTCTTAGAGAGATGTTTATCTATTTTTAAAATTAATACCTTAAAACGAAAAATAAGAGGCCGAATGGCCTTTTAATATAATATACGTCGAGGACGGGATCCATAAGCAAACACGTTTGCGTTGGTGCCAACAACAAATGTTGTTGAGCATGTGAAAATCCCAACGCGACGTGAACGCAGTGAACGTCGAGGACGGGATTTGAACCCGCAAGTCCATAGGACACAGGATCATTGCGATCCTTGAATGGTATTGTAGGTTTCTGAAAAACTACAAAGTTCTTAGCAATCCTGCGCAATACCAGATTATGCGACCTCGACATGAATGTGAGTGAATGAGATGTCGCGACCACTAAATTTTATTTAGGGTGTATGCGACCTCGACATGAGTGTGAATGAATTAAAAACTGAAAGTCACAATCTAACACTGATGTTAATAGATTCTTTAAAAAGCTTTTTGTTGAGAATTAAATAAATCCGCCTTTCCTGCTTTTGAATGCGTGTTTTAATGTTTCTTCTTTGTATTCTCCAGGCACTTTTCCATGATGAACGTATTCGTACAGTGCAGTATCAAAGACTTGGTTAGCTACAGCAAAAATTATACCAACTATGATGGAATAAATAATAAATAGCACAAATGCACCCGCCATAATGTATACTAAACCCAAATCATAGCCAATAAATCCAACGATGCTAAAAACGAGCAATCCGACAAAAACAACTCCACCCTGGACCAATCCTAACCCAAAATATCGTATAAGCAATTCACCCCATGTTCTTCTCACAGTATTAAATGAGGTTTTCACAGCTTTAATCGGTCCTTTGTTCTCATAAACAATGCTTGGTATTACAAATATAATCAGAACAGACCAAGCTGAACTGAGCAATCCAGATAATAGATGTCCAATAGGATTGCTCCGCCCGTTTCTACTTCTACCTTTTAGTGATTTTAAAATAAGTCCTACCGAGCCATTAATAAGCGCCCATCCTATAATAGATTTCATACGCTTGAATGTAAAAGAGATAATCTCACCGGTTGTTGCATGCTTTTTTTCGAACTCTCGTTTTGCTGTATAAACAACTGCGACATCAAAAAACACTGTGAAGAAATAAGCTATAAAGTAAGCAGCTAAGATTGATAACATGAGAACTGAGGTGGCACCCTTTCCTTGAACAACGCCACCAAGCATTAAGCCTATTACAATTGCTGGAATAAATGCAAGCACAGATAGAACCGCATCTGCAACTGCGAACCAAATCATCTTTTTATTGTGCAGCATCACAGAGAATGTGGCTTTTGTGACTTCCCAGCTTCTCTCAAAAACGTTCATAAATTTAATTTAATACTTTTTGTTTAAATATTTTTGTTTTACTCCACCGAAAAGGTTATAATTAGATAGCTTACACTTAAAACATGTTCCCGAGAATTATATTTTTTATGATAGTTTTCGTTTTTTCGTGCAATTTTGGAATAAATCTGATTGAAATTCTGACAGCGCTCACCGTTTTAAAATCTGATCCTGTTAATCATTTAGCAAGAACAAAGCGTCTAGAGAAAAACATAATGGTACTTACCGCAAAAAATGCGGTATATCTTGCCGTGCTTCTTGTAGTTTTCATAACGTTAATGCTATTTCAGCCAGATCTCATGCACATTTACTACGCGATGTTTGGGGTTATATTGGTTTCTTCGTTCTTTATTTATAGTGTTATTAACCCGTACCTTATTGACAAGGTTAAGCCAATACGAACAAGGACTGGAAAGAGGTTCTCGTTTAAGACGCAGTCAAAAAGAGAAAATAAAATCATTTCATTTCTAGGCATTCTCCGGCTCATTAATACATTTCTTTTCCTAATACTTTTTGTCTATCTTGTCAGATATTTCTTAGTTCACCACAATATTTAAATATGAATTCCTTTGATATTCTCTTGTTCTGGTGTTTTTTTAATGACCAAGATAAATAAAATTGAAATGCATGGGTTCAAATCCTTTGCGAATAAGACGGAACTCATGTTCAATGATTCTTTTAATTGTGTCATAGGACCTAATGGTTCTGGGAAGTCCAATATACTTGATGCTATATGTTTTGTTCTTGGAAAAAGCTCAAGTAAGGCCTTAAGAGCAGAAAAATCTTCTAACTTGATATATAATGGTGGAAAAACGAAGAACCCTGCAAAAGAAGCTGTAGTGTCTATTGTTTTTGACAATGTTGGAAAAGAGTTTCCTATAAAGGAAAATCATGTCAAAATATCTAGGACGATACGACAGAACGGCCAAAGCATATACAGAATGAATGATAAAGTCGTAACACGCCAGCAGATATTAGATATGCTTGCACATGCAACGATTAACCCTGATGGTTATAATATTATCTTACAAGGCGACATAGTCCGAATTGTTGAGATTTCTCCTGATGAGAGGAGAAAAATTATCGAAGAGATTGCCGGAATTTCTATCTATGAAGAGAAAAAAAGGAAGGCGCTCAATGAGCTCGATAAAGTTGAAGAGTCCTTGAAGGAAGCAGATATTGTAATGAAAGAGAAGGATACATACATTAGAGAGCTTAAGAAAGACCGTGATCAGGCATTAAAATACAAAGAACTTGAAGACAAAGTCTCTCAAAACAAAGCGTCATACCTCCACATACAGATTAAAAGAAAAGAAGATGAAAAGAAAAAAAAAGAGACTGAAATTGCTGGTCATCAAAAAGAAATTGATAAGCTCAATTCAGAAATTGAAAAACTTCAAAAAGAATCTGCAGACAAACGAAAAAGGATTGAAGAAATTAACAATGAGATTGAGCAGAAAGGTGAAAAAGAACAAGTCGAGCTCAATAAAGAAGTTGAGGAGTTGCGTGTTAATCTTGCTACATACAGAACAAGAATAGAAAATTGTAAGCAACAGATCACTCAAATAGAGAACAGACGGGAGCAGATTAAAAGCGACATGAGAGAGATTGACGATAAAGTAAGCGATTCTATAAAAGAAAAAGAAAGTCTTGAAAAGCGAAAAAAAGAGCTTGATAGCAATATTGAAAAGCTTGATTCTTCTATTCATAAAATACGCGAAAAAAGCGACATCGAAGGGGCACATGAGATTGAAATGAAGATAGAGTCTCTCGAGAAGACTGCTGACGACGAGATGACTAAGATACAAAACTTGAGAGAAAAACAACAAGATCTCTTCAGGGAGAAAGACAAGATTGAAGTTAATTTGGATAATATTGATGAAGCGATACGAAAAGTAAAGAATATAGAAAATGAGCATAAAGAAGAGCTTCGAAAGCTGAAAGAAAAAAAGGATTTGTTCAAAAAAGTATATGAAGAGTTGGGAAAAAGTCTTGATGATGATTCTTCTTTGGCCTCTCAGTTAAACACTGCAAGAGGCAAGCAAGAAACAATAATGGAGGAGTTGTCCAAGCTGAGGGCAAGAAATATTAGTATAACAGAAGCACTGGGAGCAAGTAATGCTGCAGCTAAGATTCTTGACAACAAGCAAAAATTCAAAGCTTATGGAACTGTTGCAGATCTTGGTCATGTCAAATCTAAATACTCTTTAGCGCTCGAGATTGCTGCTGGAAACAAAATAAAAAGTGTTGTTGTGCAGGATGACAGAGCGGCTTCTGATTGCATTAAATATCTAAAGTCAAACAAACTCGGTATAGCTACTTTCCTTCCAATGAACAAGATAAGGGGTTTATCACGTTCTGAAAGTGCTGAAAAGCTAGCAAAAATGAATGGTGTTCATGGTTTTGCAAGTGAACTTGTTGATTATGATCCTAAATTTAAAGCGGTATTCTCCTATGTCTTTGGCAATACACTTGTTGTTGATGATATAGATACGGCAAGAAAGATTGGTATTAATTCCGTAAGAATGGTCACTTTAGATGGTGATCTTATTGAATTATCTGGAGCAATGCAGGGCGGGTATCGTTCAAGAAAAGGACACGGTGTTGGCTTTAAAGAGAAAGAAGTCTCAGAAGGCATTGATAGGCTTGAAGCAGAATTAGAAGACACTCAAAATGTCATCAAATCTCTAGAGGAATCCAGAGAAGAGAATGAAGACAAGATAATTAAGTTGAGAGAGCAGAAAGCAGATTTAGAAGGCGACATTATTGCTTTCGAGAAAAGCTTGCACTTGCAAAGTACTGATATGGGTGCATCAAGGGACGAGAAAGAAAAGTTGATTTCTAGAATGGAAGAGATTGATAAGGAGATTGACTCTATTCTTGAAGAGATTTCTTCAGTAAACAGGAAGTTGGCAGACATAAAGATGGAGAAGCAGAATCTGAAACAGAAAATTTCTGTTCTTAGAGATCCTAAAGCATTGGCCGAGCTTAACACATATGAACAGAAGCGCCAGGAGTTGAAAGAGGAGTCTATTAAGATTCAATCACACCTAGAATCTATCAAAGCACACATAGAAACTGTTGCTGGTCCTGAAAAAGTAAAATCAGACAATATCCTTAAACAGCTTCAAAAAGATGAAACTAATTTTAACTCAGAGATAAAGGAGCTCGAATCAAAGATTAAAGAATCGGAAAAATCTCTTAAATCAAAGGAAACAGAACAAGAGAAATTCTATAAGCAGTTCAAAGGTTTATTTTCCGAGAAAAGTAAATTGAATGAAGCGGTTCAGAAATCTGATGCACAGGTATCAACAAAGAATGATAAAATCAGAGAGAATGAGCGTAAGATGAATTCTGTGGGCTTAGATGCTGCACGTGTAAAAGCAGAGTTGGCCGGTCTAGAAGAAGAGTTCTCCGAGTATGAAGGTGTCAAATTAGTCAATAAGGCAGAAGATGTCCTTAAACAAGAGATTAAAGAGTTTGAACGGATGGCCCAGAATATAGGTAATGTCAATAAGAAGGCGCTTGAGGTTTACGACAAGATAAG
>CAZOXV010000049.1:0-1924 GCA_964583935.1 uncultured Methanosarcinales archaeon
TCAGATCAAATTCTAAATTATCTGATGAAAGGTATGTGGAAATGTATGCTATCTACAATCTGATTTTCAAGATTTTGCCTTTGTTGCCTTCTAAGATTAGAATCAAACTAACCCCGAGAATTGCAAAACTATGCCCTTCTTTTTTAAGGTCGACGGTTGCATTATTTGCAGACTTCTTAAATTCCATTAGATTTTTCCACCTTCTAAAAGCATATATCTTACACGTTTTATTTCAGCTAAAACGTTATCTCTTTGTTCGTCTAGGTTTAAGACCACCTAAAGCAACGATACCAAGAGAATGAGCATCTTGATGTTTTTTAAAAAAGTCAAGAAATTTTACAAAAAGCAAAGATTTAAAAGCAATTTCACGTTTTTCTGTAACATAAACAGTTTTCATGGGTCTTTGATCACCTGTGGAATACTAAAGATGCTGAATAAAATTTAGCAGATATAGATAAAAAAGATAAAAAGTATTGTTTGAAAAAGCATCTGCTCCAACGATCATTTCGCTTTTTCTGGGTATTTTTTTATATAGAGGTTAAAATGAATACATTTGAAGAGATAGATTTTAGTGAAGACCTTATGAGGTCTATAAAAAAACTTGGCTTTGAAACGCCAACAACGATACAGGCAGAATCCATTCCTCATATTTTAGAAGGAAAGGATATTTTAGGGGAGTCTGCAACAGGCTCAGGTAAGACACTAGCTTTTGGAGCGGGTGTTCTTGAAAATACAGTTCCTAAAGGTGGACTGCAAGCTTTGATATTAACTCCTACCAGAGAATTGGCTGAACAAGTCAAGAATGATCTTAAGGATCTTGATCAGAAGAGAAAGTTTAGAATGCTATCCATTTATGGTGGCGTTGCTATAGGTCCCCAGATGGATGAACTACAGAGGTCAGAGATTGTTATCGCTACTCCTGGAAGGTTCAAGGACCATCTTCAGAGAGGTACCGTAGATACATCAAGGATTCATACATTAGTCCTTGACGAAGCTGATAGGATGCTTGATATGGGTTTTATTGATGATATAGAAGACATTATTCGTTCTTGTCCTCAAGAAGGAAGACAGACTTTGTTTTTTTCAGCAACTTTCCCACCTCAGATTGAGAATCTAGCACGTAAGCATCTGCATAAGCCTATCAAGGTTACTGCAGAACCACAAGTTGATCCTGAGAAACTCAAGCAGATATATTATGATGTTCCAAAGAATATGAAGCTTTCTTTGCTTGTTCATTTGATAAAAAATGAGGATTCTGATCTTATCATGGTTTTCTGTAATACAAGAAGATCCAATGATTTAATTGTTAGTGCTCTTAAGCAAAATGGTGTAGATGCTATAGCGCTTCACGGCGGATTTACGCAGAATAAGAGAACACAGGCCATGGATAATTTCAAAGATAAAAAGAGGAAAGTTATGGTTTGCACGAATGTTGCTGCACGAGGAATACATGTTGAGAATATAACTCACATCTATAATTATGAGATTCCTTCTGAGTCAACAGACTATGTTCATAGGATTGGTAGAACAGCAAGAGCTGGTGAGGAAGGTGTTGTGATTAATCTTCTTGCCGATATGGATCATGACAATTTTGCCAGAATCTTAAGAGATTATAGGGAATTTGATATCGAGAGAGTGAAGACTCCTTTTGTTGAGAGAATATCTTTTAAGACTGATTCACCAAGAGGCGGTTTTAGTCGTGGTGGACGAAGTAATGATAATAGAGGTCCAAGACGTGGCCCTAGAGGGGACAACCGGTCTGACGGTCCAAGAAGTGGTCCAAGACGTGGCCCTAGAAGGGACAACAACCGGTCTGACGGTCCAAGGCGCGATGGAAATCGCTCCGACGGTCCTAAAAGAAGTTTTGGGAACCAAAATCGTTCCGAACGAAGACCAAGACGCAATAATGAAAGCAGATCTTTCG
>CAZOXV010000049.1:2024-7736 GCA_964583935.1 uncultured Methanosarcinales archaeon
AACCAAAATCGTTCCGAACGAAGACCAAGACGCAATAATGAAAGCAGATCTTTCGGCAGAGGCCGCCAATAAATAATCGGGTTACTTTATGTAACCTAATTTTTTTATTTATTCTATATAATTTAAGAATTTTATATTATGGTCTAAAACTTTTCCATTATCATACTTGAAGGTTCCAAAGAAGAATCTTTCTCCAAAAATATGTTTTAAGAAGATTTTATCTCCATCCCAAAGGTTCAAGTCTAATATTTTATCCTTTTCCACCCAAACAAGTTCTCCTTCTAGGCACTCTTTTAATGAACCACTAAAACCCTTTGCCCTAAAAAGATGGACTTCCCAATCTAGTCCGGGTAAGAAATTCTCAAAGGTTATATTTGCAACATAGATGGGTTCTATGTCTATCCCCGCTTCTTCTTTAATCTCTCTTATAACACAGGAATATGGGTCTTCACCAACTTCAGACTTTCCTCCAAGTCCATTATATTTTCCTTCATGTATATCATTTTCTTTTTTGTTCCTAAGAAGCATTAAGACTTTTCCATCTTTTTCTACGTAACATAAGGTTGCAATAATCTTCATATGTTCTCCATATTTATCGACTAATTTTTGTTCCATTAAACCACCTAGGAAAAAGAATTATTTTGTTATTTAAATATAGAAAAGTCAAATCAATTTGATTAAATTTAAAGTATTGTTTTTGTAACTTTTGGTTCTTTATTGTTTAGCATTTCTCTAATGAAGAATTTATTATCCCAAAAAAGTTCATCATCTTTTAGTTCTGAAATTTTCTTCTCTATAATTTTATTAGTCTTGTTATACGGTTTTGACACTGGTACTGCAGTGTAGAAATAGACAATATTATGAAACTCAAAATTACTCCTTGCATCTTTCTTCATAAACTCATTGACACATTTTAGTTTTAGTTCTTTTATATCGCAGTTTGCTTGTTCTTTTATGTAATTGATGACTGTCTCTTCAATAGATTTTCCAGAAAGAACTTTGCCTCCAAATAATATTAAAGAACCTTTTTCTGGCTCGCGTGGTTTCTCCTGAAAATAGATTGTATCACTATTAATCAAAGCACCACAAGCTATTACAAAAACAGGTTTTTGTTCGTTGGTTATTATTGGAATGTATGGATAAACTATTTTTCCCTTGTGACTTAGTTTGTAGAAACTGCCATCCTTGCTTTCTGTTTTTTCTATTAATCCCGATTTAAGAAGAATTTTAAGATGGTAGGCTATATCATTGCTCTCCAAATTCAAACTTTTTTTTAAGCTATTAAATTTTATGCCTTTTGGGTGAGAGTTTTGTATCTCTCTAAATAACATTGTTCTCAATCCACTAAACAGGCTTCGCTCATCCATTTTTGAAAAGAGTGGAGTCTAATTTATAATTATTTCCTGAGTCTTTTGCTATTAGAATTTAAACAATGTTTTTTATATTAGAAATTATTCTTCCGCGGTCATGGAAAGTGGTAAACTGTTGATTGGCTATGCTTTATCCGATGTTGTTGAAGAGCACAAGGACTTAAAGAGAATACTTGAATCATTCTCTGTGCCAGACACTTTGGAGCTTCAGCCTGAGAACTTTTTATGGGATGTTGATAAGGCGAAAGATTATCTTAAAAAAACAGATTTTTTATCTGTACATGCTGCATCCGCAGATTTAGATTTGTCTTCTCCTGATGCAGAGGAGAGATACCGAAGCATACTCGCAACAATAAAAAGCATGGATTTAGCAGATTATGTGGGTGCAGATACGCTAGTTGTTCATCCTATTAACAATATGCATCTTAATCCTCAAGAGAGACTTCAAAGGAAGCTAAATTTTTTACAGACGTTAAAATATGATATTACACCGCATTATTTTGATAATAATCACAAATATAGGATTTGTCTAGAAAATATAGAATATCCTAAATTCCCCTCAACAATGGAAGAGACACTTATCCTTACAGAAGAGGCATCAAACTTTATTGATGCTGGAATGGTGATTGACGTTCCACACATATGGAATTCAAGACGCATCTTAAACGAGAATCCTAATTATTACAAGGAATGGACTTCTGGTTTTCCTAACAATGAAGAACTATCTGATTATTTGAATACGTTCATAGACAAATATGAAGACAAAATTGGCTTATATCATATTGCGGGCTTTGGCGATGGTCCAGTAAGGACGCATGATCCACTAGATGATGAGTTCATAAGAAGAGAATATCTTCCCATTGCAGATAATATAAAAAACAAACCGATTATTCTTGAGATACACCATCCTTCACATCTTAAGATGATTGAGTCAAGAGAAAAACTGATGAAATATTTTACTAAGTGAGGTATAGATATGAATTTTTCAAGCTATTATCAGCAGACACCAATAATGCGCAGGATACTTGAGTATCTTGGAGATGCAGTCTATGTTAAAGGCTCAGATTTAGATCCGAACTCAGACAAAAAATTCAGAAGATACAATGATATAATTCATGCAATGGCTGATGGGTTTGATGTTTATAGGAGTAATTTAGATTTTAAAAGTTTAGTACAAGTTATTGATGTTGAGTATGGAAACAAAAGATTTCCTGGTGAAATTTTTCATAATCCATTAGAAACGTTTCAAAAAATAGATCCAACAAGAGACAATATTAATTCTTTATTTCAAAAAAACAAGATTGACAATATTGAAATTATGACAGGTCAGGGCTATAATTTTGCATTCCAGGTTCCTAGGGATTCTCCGTCGTATGATGCCTTGGTAAAGATAGGCGTTAAGAATAGGGTTCTTCCGTGGACTGCTGCAAAGAAATTGCTTGGTAAGCAAGAAAGATACGGTAATATACCATTACTTAAAGACCATATTGCATCAACTGCTTTTGGTAGAATCAATGATTACATCTTTGATCTAATACGAAATAATTCTGATTTGCTAATGCGAACATCGGATGTTTTTGATGAAAATGAGATAAGTATATTCGATACGACACAACATGGATATCTTCTTAATAGAAGAGCATTCAGAATTGCGTTTTCCCTTCACCAGAAGACACGAACAAATGATAAGTATGGTTATCATGGGCCTCCTATTGTCACTTTGCCAACTTCAGGAACGACACTTGAAGATAGGTTTAGAATTAGGAAAGATGAGCGAGATAATTATAGGGAGGCTGTAGAGTTTGCAAGAGAGATGGATGTACCAATACCTCGCGCTGATTTAACAAGCCTTATTACTAATTATCTAATCTCGCCGACATTTGATAGACATAGAGAGCATGCTGATAATCTTGGATACCAAGAGATTGATAGTGTAGAGAAAGAGACTCTTTATGAGAAACTCCATGATGAAATTCCCGAAATGAAACCGAAAGATGTTTTCTGGGACATTCCTAGTACTGCAAATTGGGATTTATTTAAAACAAAAGACTTAAACAAAGAAGTTTGGAGACTATTTGGGAATCCTAATGATTCATTACTCAATCCTGGCGCTCTAAGATATGTCATCAAAGAGATGAAAGAAAAAGATATTGAGGACAGAGACATTATTGCAGCAATAGCGCAAAAATATAGAGAAGACCATAATTGGACTGGTGATCTATGGAAGAACGATGAATTATTGCGTGCGGAGTATTGGGTAAGAACATTGGGAACTCAGATGTGATTTTTTAAGCATATAATAAGTTAAGCAGGTGTAAGATGGGACTTGAAAGAATGTTACAGCTTTATGAGAATAAGCTTGGAAATATATACGAGATTAATCTTGAAGGTAGAGAAAATCTTCAGTCTGGCAAAGCAATCTATGCAGCATCTCATCATCATCATTTTGACACTTTGTGTGTTGCTTATACTATCTGCCGTGAGGCTAACACATGGGTTCACTATCTCGCAAAAAGTTCTCTTTTTGATCTTCCTATTTTAGGAAATTACCTGGAAGAAGCGGGTGCTATACCAATCGTTAGACCGTATAAACAGAAGAAGCATGATGGTATTGTAGAGCGGATTCCAGACACGAAATCAATAAAAAAATTCAAAGAAGATTATAGTAATCTGAAGCAAAGAGTTCTTTCTGTATATGAAAAAGATGAGCCTATTGCATTTGCATTGGCAGGTACAAGGACACATGGTACAAGAGAGGAAGAACTTAAGTTCTTAGAAGATGGTGAGATAAAAGAAAGTGGCAAGGCTCTTATAACACTATTAACACCAATAAAGGACATCAATATTGTTCCTGTAAACGTAGATGTTTATGAAACTGATTCTGATAGTCATTTTGCTGATGGTATGAAGGCATTGCTTGGAATGCGAAGGAAAGAGAAGATTCCTGTTGATATTTCGTTAGGAAAACCAATTCATGTGGGAGACTATTTGAAAAACCATACAAAACAAGAATTGGCAGAAGAAGTGCGAGATATGTATTGGGCTATGAAGAGAATATAATCTTTCAATGATATCTATTTCAAGTAATTTAGTTCTTCCTTGGCTGGAACTGTTTGTGAATAAATTGAAACTACTTCAAAAGTAATAGGTTTGTTTTTTAAGATGATAGAGAACGTATAAAATTTATTTATAGGACTTAGTGAAGTCGTGTTTTTTTCATTTTACTTTAATTAAGTATAGAACTATTTGTTTCCATATTCTGATTTCTCTAGGAAAATTATTGATCATACATTTGAATCTATAAATGGCTAGCTTAGAAAATCTTATTGGATTCAAATAAAAAAATAAGTTCCATTTTAGCATTGTTCTTCTGAGGTTTTTATTAGGAACTTTGCTGAAATTATATACTATGTCTTTATAATGGAAAAATTTTTCACAACTCTTATACTTTTCATCAAGTTTTTGGTAGAAATCTGAACCTGGATATGGTGTGAAGAATGCAATCTGAAGCATCGTGGGATTTAACTCTTTCAGGAGACGATAACTTCTCTTTAAATCTTGCTCTGTTTCATTTGGATTACCAATCATGAAATAAGCAACCGTGTATAGGCCAACTCTTTTACAAATTCTGAATGCATCTTTAATTTCGCGTAAACCCTCTTCTTTTCTTAATATCTTTAATATTTTTCTAGAACCACTCTCCACTCCAATATTCAGACATTCACAACCTGCTTTTTTCATAAGCATTGCTGTTGTATAGTCTATACTGTCTGCTCTTATCTGTACCATCCATCTGAAATCAATTTTTTGTCTAACTATTTCCTTGGATAACTCTCTGATAAAATATTTGTTGTGCCAATCATCATCTATAAATCTAATAAAATTGTATCCCTTGTCAACCAATCTTTTTATTCTCCTTATGCTTTCGTCTATTGAGAAATATCTGCTTACGTTTCCATGAGATATTCTTAGAGTTTGCGAACAAAAAATACATCTAAATGGGCATCCTTTGCTGAGTGTTAAAAATCCCCACCTATGTTTTGTTGAAGTTTTCATTGGGTATAATGTGTAGTATTTGTCTCCCAGAAATTCTAAATCAACTGTTGGTAACTTGTTCATATTTGTTATTTCTTCAACTTTGTTTTTTTTAATTTTGTTACCCTGATAATATATTCTGTTTGGCCCCTTGTCTTTCTCCTGTTTTTTTCTGTCGCTCTCCCCCCCTTTTCTTCTTTCCTTTTTTCTCCTTCTTCTCTCTTTTCCCTTCTCTCTTCCCCCCTTCTTTTCTTTTTCTTTCTTTTTTCCTTCCCTCTCTCTTTTCTTTTTCCTCTCTCTCTTCTTT
>CAZOXV010000050.1:0-7699 GCA_964583935.1 uncultured Methanosarcinales archaeon
TGCAACATCCCTGTAGGCTTTTACAATCTCCGACTCAGCTATACTCTCAAGATTACCTGTCTTACTAATACCAAGCCTTGCATAAAGATCATCAGTCTCTGAGGGTCTCATCAAAAGAAAAATATCTTTGAGTAATATAATACTTATGGAACAAAACAAACTAAAACACAAGATTTTTAAGAACCTTTTAATTAATCCTATTCATGGGAATTGGGAATCATTTTAAGACTGTGTTGCTGCTAGGAGCGCTTACAGCATTGCTTCTTTGGGTAGGCGAACTTGTCGGCGGAATACAAGGACTAACCTTTGCAATAGTGTTTGTACTTATTATGAATGTTGGTAGCTATTATTTCTCAGATAAAATAATCCTCAAAATGTACAGAGCAAAAGAAGTCAAAAAAGACCATATGCTCTACAAAATAGTTAACGAACTTAGAAAGGAAGCAAAGCTTCCTATGCCTAAAGTTTATACAATCCCCACACCCACTCCAAATGCATTTGCAACAGGAAGAAATCCAAAGAATTCTGCTGTTGCTGCGACAGAAGGTATAATACAGTTATTAACCCATGATGAGCTCGCAGCAGTAATGGCTCATGAACTTACACACGTAAAAAACAGGGACACACTTATTGCAACGATTGCCGCGTCAATAGCAGGAATCATTTCTTACACCGCTATGATGGCAAGATGGGCAGCAATATTTGGTGGCTTTGGAGGCGGTAATGATAGAAGAGGAAGCAGTGGAATGGAATTGCTCGTGCTTGCAATACTTACTCCATTACTTGCAATGATAATCCAGTTTGCCATCTCACGTTCACGAGAGTATCTTGCAGATAATGGTTCTGCTAAGATATCTAAAAAACCAAAAGCGCTTGCTAGTGCCCTCAGGAAAATACATGATGGTATTGCCAGAAGACCTTTGCCTGCTAACGGAAATACAAGAGCGACAGCATCGCTTTTCATAGAAAACCCTCTGAAAGGAGACGCGTTGATAGGACTGTTTTCTACACACCCTCCAGTTGATAAGAGGATTGCAAGGCTTGAATCTAAGTAGATCGAAAATGAGTCTTTTACCAGAAAAAACAAATGGACAAGTATTCCTTAAGTTTGAAGAGAGGAAATGGGATGCCTCAGGAATAGGCAAACTTGAAGGAAAAGTTCTAGAAAAATTCTCCGAGCTAAAAGAGCTTCTCTCAGGCAATGAAAACTTTGGGAAAGTATATCTGAACAAAGCAGAAAGCAATAGAGACTACATTGTATACAGCAGAGAAGAACATAGGGAAGGAATCATTAAAAAAATTAATGTGGCATATAGATGCAGTCATTGCGAGAGTATAGTTATAGGTGCTCCTAGTTATCGTGTGAAAGATTACAACGGGACTGAAACACCCACAACAGGAATTGAAGGCTACGAACTAAGATGCAAAGAATGTAGCCATTTGCTTAAAGAGAACATACAAAAAATAAGCTAAACATAAACTAATTTTCATAATCTTCTTTCAGAATTGTCTGTATATTTTCTGCTTTTTTCTTTCCGATAAGGTCGATTTGCTGTAACTCTTTAATTGATGCAGAAAAGACTTTTTCGGGAGAACCGAATTTCTCAAGAAGTGGCTTCGCAAGCTTTGGACCAATTCCGGGAAGTGAACTAATTAAGTATTCTTGTTGCTCTTTCAATGTAAGAGGTTTTGCAGAATGCATCGTAAATTCTTTATAGCCTTCATCCTGCTCACGTTTTGTAATCATATAGATGAGAGATGCAGTTTCACGGGAGTTTCTTGTATAGAGTATTGGTATGCCATATGAAACAGTAATTGTCGCAAGCATTCCCTGTATTGCTTTTGGATCTATCTTGCGTATGCTGTAAACATCCTCAGTTCCTTCAACAACTATCAAGGGCCGTAGATAATGTTCTTTTAAAGATTTTAACTGGCCTAAAAGTCGACCATCAATTATAGAATCTACAAAATCTGGTACTTGTTTATATTCTAAAACAACACGCGAACTAAGAAGATAATCGCCAACCTCAAGTTTTGCTAGATTAATTTTAAAATTCTGATTGATAAGATACTTTACAATCAATGAATTCTTCTCTCTGTAATCAACAACGACAGAATATAATTGTTTTTCTTCGGTATAGTTCAAAAGTGAGTTCTCAATCTTTGCAGTTTTCTGAGACTTCATATCTTTTATCAGTTTCAGCATTCGCTTCTCTTTATGGAAAGAAGCCCATCTATATATCTCGTCCCGGGTGCCCTTGGAATACAACACAATAACACTTCCGTCCTCAAGCCTACCAGTTCTTCCGCGCCTTTGAATTGTTCTTATGGCTGAAGGTATCGGCTCATAGAATACAACAAGATCAACTTGCGGAATGTCAAGACCCTCTTCACCAACAGACGTCATTACTAAAGTATCAAACTCGTTTTCTCGGAAACTTTTCAAAACAGAAAGTTGCTTTTTTTGAGTCATACCGGTATTAGATTTTTTTGCCTGACCAACGAAGAGTTGTGCTTCAATATCAAGCGATTTCAACATATCAACCACTTTCTTGCCAGACTCTCTATACTGTGTAAAGATAATCTTTTTTTTGCCTTTGTTGGAAATCGCAATCCGTTTCAACTCTTCTATCTTGGGGTGCTCTATGTTAGCTTCTTCAAGATGCCCCGCCATCATGTAGGCAGACTTAAACTTAGTGTCCGCAACAATATTTTTTACAGCTTTTGTCTTGGTTGATTGGGATTCCGACATTAGCTTTTTCATATAGACGCGAAGAGAACCAATGCCTTGTGTTTCAACAAGTTCCAATGCATGACCTATCTTCAAGGCTTCACTAAGCAGAGAAATAGTCTTCATTAGCTCAATAGTTTTCTCACCTTCCATGAGATTTTTTTGCAGCGAACCCATCATAGAAATCATTTGTGCCCTAGAGAGTCCCATAGTATTTTTGACGTATCCATACTTCTTAATCTCATTCAATCGTTCCTTATACATTGTATCAATAAAAGTACGTATCTGCATCATAGAAGGTGGAAGAATAACCTCTCTCCATGTCACTTCAGTATCCTTAATATATGGAAGAACATCAGGATCATCGCTTGTTCTCACTTCAATGTTTTCTATTGATAGAGAACTACAAATCTCTTCAACAATTGTCTTATCAGAACCGGGCGATGCTGTTAGTGCAAGAACCCTTGGATAGCGAGACAACTTAACATATCTATCTGCGATAAAGACATAAGAATAACCACCAACAGCTCTGTGCGCTTCATCAAAAACAATAAGCGAAACATCCTTTAGATCAATCCGTGAAGAGATTATATCATTTTCAAGGCCCTGCGGAGTCGAGAATACAAGCCTGGTTTCCTTCCATAATTCTGCTCTTTTTGCTGGTGGTATAAGTCCGGTGAACAGGGTGAATTCATCTTCATGTAAATCCATATTATCTTTAAAATATGAAAGATGCTGTTCAACAAGAGGCTTTGTTGGTGCAAGAACCACAATCTTTGACTTTGGATATATTGAAAGTCTATGAGATGCCATCATCAGTGCGATAGCAGTTTTACCTAAGCCTGTAGAAAGAACAACAAGGGAGTTTTGCTGTGCACATGTAGAGAATATTTTCTCCTGATAAAGGCGTGGTTTGAAATTTTTAAGCATTGATTAGAGTTCTGAGTTTGTACTTATAAATATTATCTGCGTAGGTGTCCTGTGGTAATAGTTGAAAAATAATTGAAAAAGAGTCATAGTCGAGTTATTTTCCCATGACCAGGACATAAAATATCATAGCTCAGGGCGGACATACGCCGAAGTGAAATTTCCATCTTTTTCTTATCAGATACAGGAAGATCAGTACGCCCAACAACATTCATATCTTTATCAAAAAACAAATCGCCTGGAAAAAGAATTTTTGTGCCGTTATCATCGAAAAGAAAACAAACAGAGCCCTCTGCATGCCCTGGAGTTTCAAAAATCTCAAACCCGAGATCTTTCAACGTCTCAATCTCAAATGGCTTTGGCTTAAACTTTTTTTGATATATATGCTGGATTGTTTCTGTATCATAAACAGTAATTCCTGGATTACTTTCCAGAGAACTAACTGCAGATTCGGATGCATAGAACGGTGAACTGTAGAAAACATCAAAACAGCCTATATGGTCATAGTGTAAATGCGTAAGCAAGACCATAGCAACGTCCTCAGGAGCAATAGGAAGCAACGATTTTAATGCATCACCAACAGATATTACACCACAATCGATAACAATTCTCTTATCGTGTATGAAGTAGCAATTACAGGTATGTACATCAGGAAAATATATCCTTGAAACATTATCCGTTATTTTTTCTATCATTGTATATCACAAAACATATCACAAAACATATCACAAAAATAATTGTCTATGAATGTGAATTCCTAGCACACTTAAATAATATTGTGATTTTCCTTAGAATATGATTTTCATAAAGATACTCGGAATGATGGATATAGTTACAGCACTAATCTTCGTAGGATACCACTATGAGATATTATCCTTGAAAATTGCTGTATATGCTATGGTATACATCATAACAAAGTTTATGATTTTCCCAAAGGATATTGCTTCGGTTATTGATATCCTGTCATCCCTTTTGATAATTTTCATGATGTTTGGAGTAAAAACTAATCTGGTCTGGATTGCGGCAATATATTTCTTACAGAAAGGATTAGTGAGTTTGAAATGATGCTTGCAAAAAAACTATACAACATTAAAATCATGCATGAACCATAATGCAAAGAACACAACAATACCCATTATTAACGCAGTGATTGTTGCAGGAATAATACCAGAAATAAAAATAAACGCTGACAAAATTGATACCACAGTAACACAAAAAACATAAAATATTCTTGTGCTATACAAAATGTAAGTACCCGCAAAAGGTGCAGGATGCTTTCTAATATCGGCATGCTCAAGCATCTTGGGGCTCTGGACAAAGAAAAGAAGAATGTCAACAGGAATCAGATTAATAACAGCATAGATAAGATTTACTTGCATTGCTAGAAATACTGCAGGATTATTTAATCCCATAAAGAGCTTAAAAAATGCTGCAAGATATACGTTAGCCAAAGGTCCCGCAAATCCTATAAGTGCATTCTCAAAGTAATTATGTCCATACCTGAATTCACCAATCCTCATACGTTCATGGTGAAAAATAAACAACCCAGCCATGGGCAGCATTATGTGTATTTTGCCATCAACCAAGAACACAAGAAATAGATTAACCAGCATGATAGGCCACCACAATTTCATCTTCACAGTATATCCTTGTTTTATAGCCATCAATTTATGTGCAGTCTCTTTAACTAAAACAGCAGAGGATGCAATTACAAAAGATGTTAAAAAATTAAAAAGCCATCGTGAAAGAATAAATTCAGAATAACCATCATCAAAACCAAGAACAAAGGTGAATGTTATAATCATCAATAAGATAGACTTGATTTCTTGTCTATCAAAGCTAAAATATTTCTTAACATTGTAAAAATAATTGAACATGGAGTATATCTTGCTAATTGCTTATTTATATTTTACTGAATGAGAATACCTATAGTCTTGTGAAGAGGATTTTGTATATCCATCACCTGAGTCCTTAGAATGAGATTTCCTATCAGAAGAAATACTACTCTCTGAGTACTTTTCGTTTGTCTTTTGCTCAAGAAGACTAACTATGCCCTCTTTATGACCTGCTCCAATAACAACGAGAAGATTCCAATCTGGATGAGTTTCAAGTATTCGAACAATCTTGTTAACCATGTGCCTATTTCTATCCTCCACAAGAACATCATACATCTTTGGGTATCTGTGTTTTGTTTTTGAAAGAACCTTTTCAACAATTGCTTCAGGCGGTACTTTGTTAAGATCCATTTTCTTGAGATCTATGTCTGTTAACTCTGACTTCATACCAAGCATTCCTTTAAACAAATCGACCAAGATTCTCATCTTTTCAGAAAAGGGAACCTTGCGTGAAAGATTACGGAGGGTAATGTTTACATCCTGGTCAATCAATGCAATAGGGATCTTCCTTTTACCTGCAGAAGAAACAGCAGCTAACATGTCAGAGCCTGCTTTCGTCTTGACAGTTTCACCCATCTTTTTCTGTGCGTGCTGAGCAATAAGTGCAAAAATGAAACCAGTTAAACCAATCTGACCAATCAAAGATAAATTTGTTACTTTGATGCGTCCCTTAATATCGTGTTTAAGTGCAAACAGCCTATTTCTATCTAGCTCTACACAAACAAGATTAATATCTTTCTTATCCATGAATTCTTCAATCTGCGTTACACTCTCTTTCGCTATGTGTGAAGTTCCTATTATGTGAAGATTTTGTAAAGACATAATACTCGATAATATGGTTTGATATAAATAACTAATTAGAAATTGGTGGAGACAAAAATTGGTCTTGGCGATTACCGCTTGATAAATTAGCAATATGGAAAACACAAAAAATCAAAAGATATTTATAGCAGTATACCAAAAAGTAGACTGGGTGGTAATATGGAGAAACTCTTTGAGTTATATAATAAAAGTTCTTACAATAAAGTATTTTCGGATGATAATTCTTTGAACCTTGTAAAGATAAATAATAACATCGTAACCCATAAACAAATTGAGAAAAGGGACGGTAGAATTTTCATGAGAATGAAAAAAAGAGATCTACTTTCATGCAGTTAGTCCTGCAAGATATTTAGAAGAGATAATTGAATAATTTTTTAAAGCGATGCAAGTTCTCAAAATCCATGAGCGATAGACTCAAGGAATGGATAGTGCATCACTTAAAGCATAAGAACATCTTCCTAAATAATTTGAAAGACATAGTTGAAGACGAAAGAGGATTTGTTGCCAATTTCAAAGACAAAAGTGAGATATATATTGTTCAAGAAAATTTAGAACTTGAACAAATACCAAAAGATGAACATGTCTGTTATGTTACACTTAACACAAGCAAAAACTTTAGCAAACTACTCGCTGAGTGGAAGATTTTAATCTCGTTCACAAAACTAAAAATTATTTTTGTCGAAAGAATTAGTAATGGGAAACATTGGACAATAAGCCCATATATACATGATAAGATATCAGACAGAAGTTCACTAAAAGCAGGTCTAAAAAGTCTTTATGAAAACGCAAAAAACGATTGAAAATTATTAATATTTACGAAGTGGCATATAACTTCTTTCAATTTCTTTGGTAACATACAATGAATCTTTTTTGTTGAGACTCTTAACATTACTGTTTACGTATTCTTCAAGCGAATCAAGAACATAGTTAAGTGTTCCTGTTATTATATTATTACTGTCAAGCATAAAAGAAACCATGTTTGGTTCTAATGCTAATTTCCTGTTTTCTGGAATAAAGTTTGCACCAGCAACAAGCCCAGAATAGCCTTTATCTGTCAATTTCATATCTCTTGACGAAAAAAATCTAGAGTATAAATCATCTCCATTCCTAAAAATGGTTAACAAAGAAGCAGGGGGACGTGAAACATCTAGAACATAGCCTTCAATAATCCCATCAAGATCTGAGTTTTCTCTCACTTCGGAAAAAAAACCATCGTAGGGATGCGGCCGCCAATGTTTTACAGAACGAGCCTCATATTTCTCTTTTCCACCCACATCCAACGCTTCTGTCTTTGGACCATATATCCAGAACTTCCATTGAGTTC
>CAZOXV010000051.1:0-7633 GCA_964583935.1 uncultured Methanosarcinales archaeon
ATCGCCCGCAGTGACGGTGCCTTGAGGACAACAATCTGCTTCATTTTTATGGCTGCTTTTGGTATATTGTGTAACCCTATAATGTGTACTATCGTTTTCTGGCGAGTATGGTTTATAAGTTCCAGTGCCCGTAACCTCATAACATGCACCAAAAGTGTGTTCAAAGGAATAAGTTGGCGAAGCAGAAGGATTTGTCCAGTCAAACATTCCAAGACCGGTTCCAGCATGTCCGCTTTCACCGCTCTGATCACCACAACAATAATCAGATCCTATTTCTGCATCAATCCAAACCAAACCGTTAGCAGCACAATATTCTTGACCCAAACTATCAAGAGTCAAGCAAAGACCTGCTTGATTATTTACACTAGGATCGCCACACACACTATTAAAACCATTGTAATCACACGTACTATAGACAGAATAACACGCCTCCATCTTGCATTGGGCTTTTGATCTTGGTAAAAAGGTGCTTTTGCATTTTCCGCCCTCATCTTCAAACTTTGTAAACATCATACAGTCTCGATCAGGTTCTCCTAAATTACTCTCACCAAGCTCGGAGTCTCTATAATACACACAATCAGATAAACCATGTTGAGACCAACTAGTACTACACTTGCTTGTGGTTCTTGAAGAACCCAACTTGTCATATTTGTCTGAATGGATAAGCCAAGCAGTCCTCCCTGCAGCTTCTGCACGAGATCTCATTGTACTGTCTTCACAATCATCTATATCTGCACAGCCAGAGATGAAGAAAGTGACAGAAATAACCATAATTAGGAAAAAATAAAGAGTTAAAAGTTTATTAATTTTCATCGCAAACACACAACATCAAATCTCATTTTTTTATTTATATAAGTTTCGTACATATAAGGGAAGGGCTATTCACACAAAGTATTAACAAATAAATTCCTATAGGGTTCATATCGCTTGAACACTTCACAGTATCCAGGACCGTAAAAAACATCAACACGACCATAATCAATATCGTTGCAGTTTTTACCAGTAATCATTTCACAAAACTGTTTATCTTTCCCAGATAAAACCTGGCATGAATCAATATTAACGCAAATAGACCCAACATCATATTCAAAAGAATCATTACTGCGAAAAAATGCATTCATATTTCCAAGCTTTCTAAAAAAGACAAAAGAGTCATCAGGAAAATCATATAAAAAATTGGTTGTCGGCAGGGCAGAATCGACATCATCGTCGGCCACAGGAATTTCTCTGTTAAGCTCTTCTCTTAACGATTCAACATCAGAAACACCAAATTCATTGTACGCGTCGTTCAATGAATCCTTATCCCAATCCACCCAAAAATCAACCACATCATAATCAAGATTTTTTATTGGACATTCAAAATTTGAAGAAAAGTCTCCTTGATGAAATTCAAAATCATCTATATTATTATATTCACAATCACAACTGCCAGTCTCATCACAAAAATTTATGAAATCTTCTAAAGTAAACTCATCATTAAAATAAGAAAATCTTGAATTATTTACAAAAAGAGATTTTATTGTCTCTTTTGCATTTTGATTGCGTAAAGAATCTAACAAGTTTAATGCTACATCTTCTGTCACCAAAATAAAAAGATTTAATTCTTCTAGCAACTTGACAGTTTCTTCGGGACTTTCAGAAACTTCAGTTAGAAATTGCATGGGAGTTCTTTCTTGAAGAAAATCATTATCAAATATTACTTCTTCAACAAGATTTTTCTTCTGGTTATAAGTTAACATAGTACCTTCGTCAAAATTATCTAGACAATTCATTTTATTCTCAGAAAATTGGGAACAAACATCTTCAAAATAACATAGACTATTTATCAGATTTTTCTCTAATTCGTCTGATGAGACATAATTATTATCTGAGCTTTCATAGTATTCAATGAAATTGACAAAAGAAGGATTTTTATCTGCAGAATGGTACATCTTTAGTAAACCATAAGTGGAATCCGTGCAAGTCTTGTTACTTTCAAAATAAAAATCTGTATTTTCAAAAACATGTTGAAAATATGTTTTCTCCGAGGCATCAGGAAGATAAGAAACTTTTGGGATTGATAATATAAGAGCAACAATCCCAACAAGAACTACAACCGACACCAAAACTAAAATGAACCTACCCTTCATACAACATATTTTTAACAGAGTACATTTATATTATTTTCTATTTCCGTAGCTAAAAAAGATCATCCCCTACAATCATCCTGTGTGGGATCAACCATATTACACTTTTCTTCTAAAGGAACATTATCAGATTCTTTATAGCAACAACTTTCAACTGTGGGAAACTCAAGACATTCATCGCCACCCTTGAATGCAAAATTTCCGCAAGAGAAATATTCACAATATGTATTGCAAAAAGCGTCATCAACAAGAGGGGTGCCTAATGAATGGAATCCTTCACCCGGGGTTCGTCCACTACACTGGGTGCTTACACTGTTCTGAGGAGTACTCCAACAAACATCAGAATCTGCAACAGTACAATTTTCATCACACATGTCTGCAAAAACAGGAACACCATAAGATGTCCTTGCATAACCACCATCAGACATCATTATGGAACCAACAACTTGGTTGTGACATTCGGGAGAGGCAGTGCAACCCATAGCAGAACTTGATAAACATCTTCGTTGTCCACCAGATTCAACATCAATTGGCTGTCCTTGAGAATTACACATTAGCTGAACACCTGGATTACTCACAACGCCTTCCGCAGAACACGCTTCAAGAAGCTCTCCTGGACGTTTTCCATTACATATAGGATGGCAATGATTGCAGTCTTCACTGTCGGAAACACACCTAAATACAATGTCTTCCTGTATATCCCTTGGCGTGCAATCATAACCACAAACATCAGGAAACCAGGGCTGTCCAAATTTATCTGCTGTACACGTGCCTGC
Organism: uncultured Methanosarcinales archaeon; assembly: GCA_964583935.1. Taxonomy (GTDB): domain Archaea; phylum Nanobdellota; class Nanobdellia; order Woesearchaeales; family CAZJJJ01; genus CAZJJJ01. Next base: position 2,903 of record CAZOXV010000051.1, read on the forward strand.
AAAATCACCTACTTCTTTGCCTTCACATGCGGCATTAATGTCAGTATCACATTCACTTGTACAAACACAATTTACAGCATAATCGCAAGTTCCTCTATTGCATGCAGCTTGACACTTCATGATGCCTTTTTCTTTCTCTGAATTACCAACATAATTAGAAATATCATATACACCCCTTGGTCCATCTATAAGTGCTCCAACACACGCAAAATTAGGATTACAGACAAAAGGATGTTGAGCAGTATCTTGCTCTTTCAAGAAGTTGGATTCAAAAGTATCTCTAAACGAGGCCCTCTCATCATAATCATATCTAATAGTTGTGTTTGATGTCATCTCTCCAAAAACACCACAACCCAAACAGCGTCTGCCGTTTTTAACATCTGGGTCATCAGATATCTCGTTTGTTACTTCCGCAAAAAAACCATCATCATCATCAAAGATATTTCCTCGGCCATCACGACACAAGGAAGAAGACTGTTTGATAAAGACATCGTTAGATCTCGAGTAAAAAACAGTTGTTGAATCGGGCGTGTCTCTTGGATCTCCACAGAACAACTGATCAGGTCGTGCAACTCCAAAAGATCCTGCTCCAGCGTACTTAAAGTTTTCTTTACAACAAGTGTTGCTTTGTAGATATAAATTATCTCCCGCTCTTCCCGATTCATCGCGTTGCGGAAGACACTCTTCGACCCAAAGAGGCACATCCACGGAATTTTGTTCCCCGTCTGATGGAGAAAATCGAACATCGTTATGTCCAACCTCAAAACATCCAATAAAATAATCTTTTATATCTTCTATGGAAATATTAAAATCCTCATCACAAGGCTGCCAACCTGGGAACGTTACACAATTTGATGTTACTGTTCTTTCACAATGATCTCCTGGTCCAAGTGTCCAAGTACCTTCACCAGAAAACCCTTGACCCATTATCAGCTTAATAGGGTCTTCCAAAGAAATTCTCTGCATTGGCTCATAACCCATACCTTCGCCAAGCGGATAATCATAGATCTCTTCAAAACCTTCATAAGAATATAAAAGTTCAACGTGCGGTGTGTATCTTAAATTTGCACTTTCATTTATGCAAATTCGCAATGTCTGGTAATCTATATATTGCCCATCACTCACAGTAACATTTATCCTTGCGCCATCATCATCTGCTTCTAATTCTTTGTATATTGTTGTGTTCTCTCTTGTCCATCCATCCGTTCCTTCGTATGAAAATCCCAAAGTGAGCTCATCGTAATAATCTGGATCTGCATATTCTGGTTCTATTGTTACGTTTGTTCCAGAAGGAACTTCAATCTCACAATCAACCCTTTCAGGTGCATAATTTATAGTGCTAAGAACAGGCATTCTATTACCTATAGCAAAGATGAATTCGTATGGTTTTCCATCAAGAGTAAAAGTATTATGTCGTATTACAAAGAGATCATCCTTGAAACGCTCATGAACTTTATGTTCTATTTCGTAATCGAGCTGATTTAGTATAAACCTTGATTCCGCGTATTCTTTAAAATTGTTAAATATATCAGTCCATTCAACATGAAGGGCACTGCGTGGGCCCTGAAAAAGACTATCAAACATCTTTTTAAAATCGCTTTGAATAACAAAAGAACTCTCCGAAGTTCTAACGGATTCCGCATCACTCATTGATACAACAAGTGGAACATCGGATGTGAAAGTTATGGAATCATCTCCGAAGACAACATCAACACTTATGTCTTCTTCTTTTACATCGCTCGAATCAAAACCAAATTCATCACGAAAGAAAGACATGTTGATGCAATTTGCAAGATTCTTTGCGACCATCAATTCCATTTGTCTGCGTATTGAATTGTTTAAAAGATCAATTATAATTGGTGCCTTATACCCATAACTACATGTCTCAAGTTGATCTTTGTTTGATAAAGAATAGTTACAGTAATGCACACCATCCATCTCTGCAGATGTACCTGGTCCGCCACATGTAGTACCAAAAAAAGGACAAGGATATTGTGGAGGAATATCATATGGACCTTTTGAGAGAAGATAAGCAGCATCCCTAAATATACCATCTATTTCGTGAGAATAATTTATAAATTGTATGTCTTTATTGATATTTTCTTTAGCTCCTGGGGGTGTAAGATTTTTGTAAAATCCTCCGCTCAAAGAAAGCTCACGAAAAGCATCACGCGCAGAGAAAGAAAGACAATTATCAACATAATTTTTTATGGTCGCACTGCTAACCAAAGCTTCTGCAACTTTATCCGCTTTCTTTTGATAACTCTGCCTATTGGCTTGAGAAACATAAGCAATAACAAATATAACTACAACAAACATGACAAAAGCCACAAGCATAAACATCGCCATCTGGCTTTTCTTATAACTCTGCATAGAAAACTCTTTGGAAAACTCATATTTAAACTTTCACAAGAAGAACATCAAATTAATCAAACCAAGAACCCAACCCAGATTGCACTTCTTTCTCTCTTCCAAATATTGATTCAAAATGTTCTTTGACTAAATCTACCGATTCTATTAAGTACGGCGCAAGATGGAATTTTTTTGCAAGGCTTATTGAAGGCTCTAAATATTTAGATACAGAGCCTTGAGATATTGTGAATATTATCTTACCACCACACATAGGACAAACTCCTTTAATTGGCGGTCTTCTAAATTTTTCATTACACTTAACACATCTAAATTGTTGCATAGAATATTTTCTTAAATTACCTTTGAGGTCTTTCATAAAATGTTTTTCTATGACTAATCTTGCAACATCAGATTCATCAACAGCTCTTAGCTTTTCAGCAAGTTCCATTTGGCTTTTCAACTTCTCTTCCATTGATGGAAGAAGCTTATAATCTGAACAAAGAACGCCGACGTTATAGTTTGTGGTGTCATGAGTAAACCCATAATCTTCATATTGTTTTTCGGTATACAGATGCTTGTTCACTTGCTCGACAGGTACATCCCAGGGTTGCTTGTATTCTAACGCCGCTTTGTAAAATTCAAGAGAATATCTCCAAGCAATATCAAGATCAAAAACCATGTCGTCAACTTCTGAAGGTATGAGTTTTAGTGTTAATACAAGTGGTGCATCCATTGTGCTTCCCCTTGTGGTTGGTAAATAGCGTTTTGAAAAATTCAGGAAAGCATCCATTAACAAAAAGAAACATGATTCATCACCATCACAATCTCTTCTCATTGCTGCATGCAGTAATGGGTGTGCAAGAAAAGTCTGGCTTTTTGAAAAACCAATGATTCTTGAAAGAATGCCTGCGCTTGTGTGCGGCGCCAGACCAATAACTGTTGTACCTACTATATCTTCACGTGTCTTAAAATTGTAGAATGGCTCTAGACCATAGAGTTTCACCAACAATTCATCAATAAATTTTGCCGTTCTGAACACAATTTTGTCCGCGGGCTCTTCATTAGAGTCAGGACAACACGGTATTATAACGTCTTGTGGTTTTATCTCTAGAATTTGATCTTTCTTTTCTAATGGCTTACCATATATGTCGTGGGTATATCCTATCTCTACAAGTTTTTCAACAGAAACAAAAATTTCTTTTGGTTTGAAATGAGTAACAGGGAGCTCTGAGCAATCATACCTTATAGTTCCATCCTTATTAACATTAAGATTATATTTTGCACGCAAAATCCCTTTTATTAGGTGCTCTGGTACGTGTTCTTTTGAGAAAGTTCCCCTAACACCTTTTATCAAATCGGGATAAACCTTAGTGCCTAACTTCTTGAGGAATTGGTCAAAATAATATCGTATATCAATCTCCTGCTTTTTGTATGGAAGTACTCTTGTATGCTTGCTCTTATCTTCAATACCTTTATTCTTATCCTTTATTTTCTTGGCTTCTTCTTCAGATATTGTTTCACCATTCTCAAGAAAGAAAAGCTGCTTTGTGGGTTTATCAGTAACTTCACAAACAGAAAAAACAGTATTCTTGCCAGTTTCTTCGGAGAAGTATAATGGAAATTCGGCGGTAACCTTGCCTTGCTCTAAGGAAGCTTGGAAGCACCGCAATCTTCCACCTTCTTCACCAACAGGAAACAAGACATGTGGGCTTCCCAACAATTTTCTATGCTTTGCTTTTTCTGGTCTTCCAAGCCGCGAACCAATAAAAGTTCCTAACTTGTCTCTAATAGTTACATCAGATAATTCATTAACCAACGTCAAAGTATCGGCGTCTTGGTCCTCTTTCATTATAGAAATGAGTTTCTGGACAGGAGATTGAAGTTGATTTACTTTGAATATCTTTGATAATGTGTATGCCCAATCATCTTGTATAATTATAAATTCATTATTTAGAACGCTGTGCGGTATGCCGAGAAGCTCAAGAGATTCTTTCTCATCATTCTTTACAAGAACTATCCTTCGAACACCCTTTCCTTCGACAACATGCTTTCCTGAAGAAATCCAATCAACAAGATTAAGCAATCTATCCCTTGGTAGAGAATTCCAAAATAAAGTGTATTTAGGATGTAAAGGAACAGAAAACTTGTCTGAAATCTTAAATGCGGATGCTGCACCCGGTCTCACTTTCATAGGATACTTGAACATCTTCTCTGAAAATTCTAGATCAATCTCTGTTAAGTCTGAAAACTTTTCTATGTCCAAATTGCCAAACATACCAACTACTGCTTTCTCAAGCTCTTGTATCCACCATTCTTCACAATAACCTGCAGGAATAAGATTATGGGCCCTATTAAAAAACTCACCATATGAGATAAGAA
>CAZOXV010000052.1:0-7315 GCA_964583935.1 uncultured Methanosarcinales archaeon
ATCTGACACTGTTTTTTTTGGCGATTCTTCGATTTTTTTGTATATCTCTTTTCTTCGTATTGGTTTATCGACAATATCTTTTTTTAGATTTTCCATTATTACTTCAATTACTTCAACAGCAACATTATTTTCTAAAAGAGTTATCTCGAGTTCACAGAAGAGTTCATTGAATGCATGTTCTGAAAGAACTTTTTTTGTAAATGAGTCTGAAAGTTTTTGTATAAAACCAGGTTTCGATGATTCCTTCTTTTCTTCTTCCTCTACTTCTTTTTTGGCCTCTTCGACGGAATCTGTTTTCTCTTTTTTCCCTACAATCTCCTTTCCTTTGTCTGTTAAACTTTTAACTCTCTCTTCAATCTTGTTTTGGAAATGCGCGAGATTAACTTTGTCCATCTCGTCGGGTATATCGTCAGGTATGTCTAAATCCTCTTCTTTTATCTTGACCTCATCAATTTCTTCAACATCATCAACACTGTCTGCTTTTTCATCTTCTTTTTCTTCGTCATCAGAAGTTGTATCTTTCTCTTTTTTTGTAAACAGTTTTTTGAAGAATCCTTTGTTCTCTGGTTCTTTTGATTCATCTTCTGAATCACTATCATCTTGTTCGCGTTCTTCGGCTTCTTTCTTTTCAATCTCTGCTATTTCTTCTTTCTCCTGCTCTAATTCTTTCTTGTCCTGTTCTGTCTCGTTTTCTCCTTCAGCAACCTTAGCAGTTTCATCTACTTCTTTTGCAAACTTATTGAACGCATTCTTGAGCTTTTCCTTGAATTGATTAAACATGGTAATAGAACTAATGGTTTTATTTAATAAATATTTGCATCTTTTTGTTAGGTCAACTTTGTGGTGTTGGCGTCATATGTCATCAACATAACTGTTTGTTTTGACAAATGTTATTGACGATGTCATGCCGGGGGACGCTCCGTTCGGGGTGGCATGTAGCCATAAAACACGTTAAGTTGGCTTAGCCATATCTTTGTGTTAGAATTCAATCATGTTATTAGCTGAGATATTTCTTATTCTTTATTTTTTAGTGCTTTGTCTGTAAGTTCAAGGAATTCCCTTTCTAATCTGTAGCATCTATTGTCTGTTTCTGATATGGCTTTTATTAGCTCGGACTTGTAAGATTCTATTTCTTTCTCTTGCTCTTCTACAAGCTCTTTTGCTTCTTCTATTGTTTTCTCTACAACAACGTCTGCCCCAACATTCACAAGAACTTTATCTGTCTCCTTTATCTCTCCTTTCAGAAATATGCCATTTGACAAAGTAACTAGGGTCTCACGACCACTTTCTATTTTTTTTACCTCTTCAAGTGCGTCTTTAACATTTGCAATCTCATTTGATTTTTCTTGAAGAGACTCAAGCTGATTGTTGAGTCTTTGTAGGTAGGCTTCAAGTTCCTGGAGTTCTTTGTGTTTTCTTTGTATGTGATCTTCCACGTTTGTCACCCAATTTTATAGTAATCGAAACAGTCTCACTAATTTTCTTCTTTCTTCTAGTGTTCCATTTCTAGGAAACCCAAGGCCATATCGGCATTTGTTATTTCAGGCCCACCAGATTGTGTGCCTATTATGAATCCTTTAGAATTCGCTATAATGCCTGATTTAACGTAGGGATTACCCATGTTGATTGTTCCATCAAGTATTTCAACCTTTAATGTCTTTTCCAGTAGCTCAAGTTCAAACCCTTTGACTTCCCTGTGAACCAGTCCGCCTTTATTGTTTGCAATGAGGCATGATCCAACATTATTCAGTTCGGATATTCTGCATTTCTTTGTTGGAACTTTGAGACCATTATGAATTTCTGATTTTGTTTTGTCTGAAAATTCATCACTTATTATTGCACCATGGTCGTTTGCTGTGACGTTGTTTCCTAATGCTGTAATTTTTGCTTCAATTTTCACAAAATCTATGCCCGCTTTCTCAAGTTTTTCGAGTTCATGTTTTTGTGTGATATGGGGTATGAGGAGTTTGTTCGTATTCCCTGAGCAAAATACGCCTATTAATGATGTTCCTGCAATAGTTATTCTGTATACTGGTACTTTGAGAACTTCCTTAATCTCTTCTTCATACTTCTCTGGGACGTCCTCGCCAAGAAGACAATACTCGTCCGTAGCGAATGCATATAATCCTATATTTGGATTGTTATCAAACGACATAAGCGCGACGTGTTTTCCTTTTTCATTTTCTTCTTCGAGTGTTTCTTTCACTCTTTCTTTTCTTTCCATGGCTTGGAATAATCTGGTTTACTTTAAAAAACTGTTTGATTTATCCCTTTTCCACGCATCTGATATCTCGAATAATATTAACCAAGTTTTTTGAGCTTTATCTATTATCTAAATTTGTTATTGATTTTTGAAAACAAAGGCTCTTTTGTTTGTCTTTCCAAAACATTTATTAACACGCTATAATTTTTCTCGCTTATTCCCCCGATAGCTCAATTGGCAGAGCGTTCGGCTGTAGATAAAATCTCCTGCATGATGCTGCAATTATGCGTATATGATTGCAGGACAGCTGAAACCGAAAGGTTGCCGGTTCAAGTCTGGCTCGGGGGATTTTTCTTTTTCGTCGCATGAGAACTGTAGGATAGCCATTCTTTTTCGTCTAAAAATAGAAAACTTTAAAAAAGAGCCCAAAACTCTAAGTGGTCAGATGGTAAGAATCGTCACGGAGCTCCCTGCACTACATGGTCTGATAGTTAATTTCTAATATTCAAACGTACAAATGTTTGAGAGAAATCTATGCAGTAATTGTGCGGTTCGTGACTGGGGTGGGTAATCGTAGAGATTATCTATTTGTGGGTTACATTCGAAAGATGCCTTGGTGGTGTAGTCTGGTCTATCATGAAGCCCTGTCGAGGCTTCGACCCGGGTTCAAATCCCGGCCAGGGCGTTTTTATTTCGTGCGTAAGATAGGCCTGTAGCTCAACCTGGTAGAGCACTTGGCTTTTAACCAAGGTGTCGCGGGTTCGAATCCCGTCGGGCCTACTAACCAAACGGTTACCTAATAACGCATTGGCAAAGGTGTTAAAATGGTTCAAAAGAAGACTGAAAGCAAAGAAATGATTAGACACGTATTAGTTCCAGAACATATAATTCTCTCTGATAAGGAAACAAAAGATTTGCTAGAATCTTACAATATTTCTGTTGCAGAGCTTCCAAAGATTAAGACGAATGATCCTGCAATTAGGCATTTGGATGCTAAACCGGGAGCTGTTGTTAAGATATTAAGAGATAGCATGTCTGCTGGAGAGACTGTGTTTTATCGAACTGTTGTTGGCGAATGATTAGACTGTTAGCATTTTTTGATATTTTTTAATGATAATAATAACGTAAACCGAGCGTAAAATCGCTGAAAATTTATTTTGAAGGTGCATATGAATGAACAAACCATACGAAAAACTCATGAGATCTTATCTAAAGGAAGGATCACTTGTTGCTTCAGATATTGATTCTTTCAATTATTTTGTAGATGTTGAGCTTCAAAAAATAATCGACGAGAACAAAGAGATTGAGCCTACTATAATTCCTCACAATATTGATGAATTCAAGATTAGACTTGACAAAATATGGATTAAAAAGCCAGAGATAATTGAGGCTGATGGTTCTAGGAAAGATATCTACCCAATTGAAGCTCGTCTTAGAAAAATATCTTATTCTGCACCTATATATATAGAGGTTAGTGCTCATATTGATGGAATACAAAGGGAGTCATTTACGTCTCAAATAGGTAATTTACCCATTATGCTGAAGTCTGACTATTGTCATCTTTCTAAGCTCTCCAGAGAGCAGCTAATCGAGAAGGGAGAAGACCCAGATGATCCCGGAGGATATTTCATTATCAACGGAACTGAGAAGACATTGATTTCTGTGGAGGATCTTGCTCCTAATACTTTGCTTGTTGAGAAAGCTTCAACTGGTGTTTCTGAGTATGTTGGAAAATTATTTTCTGAGCAGGGCTCATATAAGATACCTCACACAATCGAAAAGATGAAAGATGGCCTTTTCAATCTTACTTTTACAAGGGTTAGAAGAATCCCTATAGTTATTGTGCTTAAGGCACTTGGTATGGTTAAGGATGAAGATATAATGAAGAATGTTGGACTTGATGAAAGTATGCAAGATGATGTCTTTGTTAATCTAATTGAGTTTGTTAATATGAAAGATTCTTCGGAAGCTCTTGATTATATGGCTAAAAAAATTGGCATAACTCAATCAAAAGATATAAGGATTGAAAGGATGGCTGAAATACTTGATCGGTATCTTTTGCCGCATGTTGGTACTGGTACTGAAATAAGAATGGCTAAGGCAACGAATTTGTGTAAACTCCTAAAGAAATACATACTTGTTTCAAAAGGTGTTGTTTCTGTTGATGATAAGGACCATTTCATGAACAAGAGGCTTAAACTGAGTGGTGACTTGCTTGGTGATCTTATAAGAATGAATCTTAATGTTCTAATTGGAGACATGCTTTACAATTTCCAGAGAATAGTTAAAAGGGGAAAATTCCCTTCAATTAAGGTTGTAATAAGAGATAAGCTTCTCACTTCCAGAATATATAGTTCTATGGCAACAGGGAATTGGGTTGGTGAAAGAAAAGGTATTTCTCAGAGAATGGATAGGATGAATTTCATATCGACATGCTCTCATTTGCAAAGAGTAGTAAGTCCTCTTTCCACATCACAAGAAAATTTTGAAGCAAGGGCTTTACATGCAACGCATTTGGGTCGCTTGTGTCCTGTTGAGACTCCAGAAGGTACAAATATTGGTCTCAGAAAGAATCTAGCGCTTCTTACAAAGATTACAAAAGAATCAGATGAGGAGGAACTATTGAAGCAGTTGAAAGATATTGGCTTCAAGAAGGCATCCATGTGATGTTGATGGGTGATTATTATGACTGACGTTTATTTAAATGGGAAATTTGTTGGCACGGTAAAGGATGCCAAAACATTTGTTGAATCTTATGTTACTGAGAGAAGGAGCGGTAATCTTTCTCCTGAATCAAATGTATATTATGATGAGGATATTGATGAAGTGGTTATACAGACCTCAAAAGGGCGTGCACGCAGGCCGCTCATTATTGTAAGGGACGGGGTTCCTCTGTTAACACAGAACCACCTTAAACAAATACAGAAAGGAGAAATTACTTGGGATGACCTTGTAAAACAAGGTGTCATAGAATATCTTGATGCAATGGAAGAAGAGAATGCTCTTGTTGCATTTTCAGATGCGGATCTCACAAAAGAGCATACACACCTTCAGGTATCGCCTGTGGACGTTGTTGGTTTTTGTACTTCTTTGGTTCCTTTTGGAAACCATAATCAGCTTACCAAATTGAATGGTGGTTCTAAGAATCAGAAACAGGCTGTTGGTTTTTATGCCGCGAATTATCATTTGAGAATGGATATGGATGTTAGTATTTTGCATACTCCACAGATGCCTATTGTACAAACAATGATGCACGACATAACTGATCATCATCTTCATCCTTCTGGACAGAATGTTACTATTGCAGTAATGAGTTATGAAGGTTATAACATGGAAGACGCAGTTATTTTCAACCGTGGTTCCATTGATAGAGGTCTTGGAAGATCTACATATTATAGGCCTGCCGTAACCGAAGAGCTAAGGTATACGGGTGGTCTTGTTGATGAAATTTGTGTTCCTGACAAGGATGTTAAGGGTTACCGAACAGAGCATGATTATAGATTCCTTGAGGATGACGGTATAATACATCCAGAAGCCAGCATTGCAGAAGGCGATGTTCTTATCGGAAAAGTATCCCCACCAAGATTTTTGAGTGGTGCTGATGAATACAATCTTGCTTCAAACATCAATAGAGAAAGTTCTTTCGCGGTAAAACACGGCGAAGAAGGTGTTGTTGATTTTGTTGCGCTTACAGAGAACCAGGAAGGTAATAAATTTGTTCAGGTTAGATTAAGAGAACAGAGGATACCTGAGATTGGAGATAAATTTACTTCCCGTCACGGACAGAAAGGTATCATTGGTTTGATTGTGGATCCCGCAGATATGCCATTTACTGTTTCAGGAAATGTGCCAGATTTGATCTTTTCGCCACACAGTGTTCCGTCACGACAGACAATCTCTCACATGATTGAAATCATTGGTGGAAAAGTCGGAGCTTTAGGTGGCAGGTTTGTGGATGGAACTCTTTTTGATTCTGAGTCCGAAGCTTCTCTAAGAAAAGAGCTTGCTTCTCTTGGTTTTAGAGAGAATGGAACTGAAATTATGTATAATCCTATAACTGGTGAGAGATACAAAGCGAGAATTTTTGTTGGTAATATCTACTATCTCAAGCTTAGGCATATGGTTGCTAATAAAATACACTCAAGAGCTAGAGGACCAATTCAGTTGCTTACAAGACAACCTACAGAAGGTAGAGCAAAAGAAGGCGGTTTGAGGCTTGGTGAAATGGAGAAAGATACTCTTGTGGCTCACGGTGCTTCGCTTCTCTTGAAAGAGCGTTTCAGCGCAGACAATTCTGTTGTTTGGGTTAGTGAGAAGAGTGGACTTCTTGCTGTTAACGACGCCTATAGCAAGAGAAAGTATGACTTGATATATGGAGACAATACTGAGGTATATCCTATAGAAGTAAGTTATGCATTTAAGCTCTTCCTTGACGAGCTTAAGGCTATGGGTATATATCCAAAACTACAGTTACGTGACAAATATTAATTTTTTATTTTTACATTTACAAAGACATACAATTATTATGAAGATTATATGAAAATTATATGAAAATACTAAAAAGGTGTGGTGCTCATGGATGAAGAGATAAAATACGTACAGAAAAAAATTGGAAGTATTAACTTTGGTGTGCTTTCTCCTACTCAGATAAAGAAACTAGCTGTTGTAAAGGTTGTTACTCCCGAATTATATGATAAAGAGGGTTATCCTGTTGATGGTGGTTTAATGGACACAAGAATGGGTGTTATTGATCCTGGTCTTGTATGTAGGACAGATGGTAGGAAACTAAAGGATTCTCCTGGCTATTTTGGTTATATTGATCTTGCTCGTCCTGTTGTACACATAATGTATGTTAATCTCGTTTTGAATCTTCTTCGTAGTACATGTGGTGAATGTGGAAGGATACTTACTAAGACTCCTCCTAATTTCCTAGAGAATCTTGATGTTGACGAAGGCGATGATGATGATTCTGATTTCAAGGCTGTTACATCAAAAAGGCAACAGCTAAAGAGTATGATTAGCGATCTAAAAAGCGTCTCTAAGTGCCCTCATTGTGGTGCCAAACAAGGAAAAATAAAGATTGAAAAACCAACCACATATCTTGAAGATGAC
>CAZOXV010000053.1:0-7311 GCA_964583935.1 uncultured Methanosarcinales archaeon
GTGAGACTGTTATAGTGGTTAATTCAGAAAAAGTTGTCATTACAGGCAATAAGGAAACAATACTTTCAAGGTTCAAGCAGAAAAAAGAGATGGGTATTCCTCTGAAAGGACCTTATTTTCCTAGACGTCCTGATATGATTCTGAAAAGAACTATACGGGGTATGCTTCCTTACAAGCAAGATAAAGGTGCATCTGCTCTGAAGAGGTTGAAGTGCTTTGTTTCTGTTCCTTCAGAGTATGAAGAGAAGGATTTTTTAAGGTTCAAAGATGCAGATATTTCAAATTCAAAAAGTGAGAGATATGTTGATCTCATGACTGTTTCAAAATTTTTAGGTGCTAAACTATGAAAAAATTTATTCATGTTTCAGGTAAGCGAAAGAGTGCTGTTGCTAGGGCAACGGCTTCCGAAGGTTCAGGAAAGGTTTTGATAAACAGAGTTCCGCTTGAACTATATACTCCTGAGCTTGCACGCGAGAGAATGTATGAACCATTAAGGCTTGCAAGTACTCACGCTTCAAAGATTGATTTGACTGTTAATGTTTCTGGGGGCGGTGTTTCTTCTCAAAGTGATGCTGCAAGACTGGCTATTGCAAAAGCTATCGTTGCTTTTACTAAAAATAAAAGCATAGAACAGACTTTCCTTGATTATGATAGACAGCTACTTGTTGCTGATGTAAGAAGGAAAGAGATGTCTAAACCTAACAGACAAGGTAAGGCAAGAGCCAAGGTTCAGAAATCGTACAGATGATTTTTTTTATTATACTTAAATTTTCGAAGAGGTTGTATAAATGATTGTTCCGGTAAGATGCTTTTCATGTGGAAAACCCATAGGACATTTATGGGATGAATATAAGGAAAGAGTTCAGAAAGGTGAGGATCCTAAGAAAGTCATGGACTCTTTAGGTCTTGAGAGATATTGCTGTAGATCTATTTTCCTAGGTCACGTTGATTTGCTAACTATTTCAGCTAAGTTCAAGAAATTTTAATTTTTATCTTTAATTTTTATCTATTGTTTCTTTTTAGTATCTTTTGCTTATTACGTTCATATCTGTATAAAACTTTTTAAATAAGAGTCTGTTTTCTCTAAGTCTATGAATTTGAACGAAATACAACAGAAATGGCAAAAGAGATGGGATGAATCCAAAATATTTGAAGTAAATATTGATTCTAAAAAGGAAAAATATTATGTCCTCGAAATGTATCCATACCCCTCTGGTTATTTGCACATGGGGCATGTAAGAAACTATTCTATTGGTGACTCTTTTGCGAGATATAAGCGTATGAAGGGTTTTAATGTTTTGTATCCAATGGGCTATGATTCTTTTGGGCTTCCTGCTGAGAATGCCGCAATAAAAAACAATGTTAATCCTAATGATTGGACTGATAAGAATGTTGCTGGGCAACAAGAGCAACAAAAAATGCTTGGTCTAAGCTATGACTGGGATAGGATGTTGTATTCTCATGACCCTAACTATTACAAATGGAACCAATGGTTTTTTGTTCAGATGTTCAAAAAAGGATTAGTCTTTAAGAAAAAGGCTCTAGTTAATTGGTGTCCAAAATGCAATACTGTACTGGCGAATGAACAAGTTCATAATGGGAAATGTTGGCGTCATGAAGATACTGATGCTGAGCAAAAAGACCTTGAACAGTGGTATTACAAAATAACTGAATACGCTGATGAACTTTACGAAGATATTGATACAAAGCTCCAGGACTGGCCAGAGAAAGTAAGGATAATGCAGAAAAATTGGATTGGAAAGAGTCATGGGACCATTATTAATTTTGATGTTGTAGATGAAGATGGCAACAAGGTTGATGAGATAAGTACTTTCACAACTAGACCAGATACCGTTTATGGAATTACTTATTTGGTGCTTGCTGCTGAGCATCCTAAAGTTATAGAGTGGACTAAGGGAACTCAATATGAGAATACTGCAAAGCAATTTGTTGCAGATGTTTTAAAGAAATCTGTTATCGAGAGAACTGCAGAAGGCAAGGAAAAAAACGGGATGTTTCTTGGTAAATATATAGTGAACCCTGTTAACGGTGAAAAATGTCCTTTATGGGTTGCTGATTATGCACTTATGGAATATGGCACAGGTGCTGTTATGGCGGTTCCTACTCACGATCAAAGAGATTTTGAGTTTGCAAAGAAATACAGTCTCCCCTTGAGAGTTGTTATACAGCCTAATGACGGTTGGAAACTTGATCCCGAGAAGATGTCACGTGCTTTTCACGATGATGGTGTGCTAGTTAATTCAGGTGAGTTTGACGGCATGAGTAATAGAGACGCAATAGATTCTATTACCAAATTCCTTGAGAAAAAAGGGTGGGGTAAAAAAACTGTAAATTTCAAGCTAAGGGATTGGCTAATATCACGTCAAAGATACTGGGGAACCCCTATACCTGTAATATATTGTGAGAATTGTGGCACTGTTCCAGTTCCTGAAGATCAGTTGCCGGTAGTACTTCCAAATGATGTTGATTTTTCAAAAGGGGGAAATCCTTTGACAACCTCAAAAAGTTTCACAGAATGCAAGTGCCCTAACTGCGGTGGTGATGCAAAGAGAGAAACAGATACCATGGATACATTTGTTGATAGTTCATGGTATTTTTTGAGATTCACTGATAATAAAAATCAAGATGAAATTTTTGATAAATCCAAGGCTAATTATTGGATGCCTGTAGATCAATATATTGGTGGAATCGAGCACGCATGTATGCATTTGATTTATGCGCGATTTTATACAAAGGCATTAAGGGATCTTGGTTATATTAATTTTGATGAGCCATTCAAACGGCTTCTTACACAAGGCATGGTTATAAAGGATGGCGCAAAGATGTCAAAAAGTCTTGGTAATACAGTTGATCCTTTAGAGATTATAGAGAAGTATGGTGCTGATACTGCAAGGGTATTTATTTTGTTTGCAGCCTTACCAGAAAAGGAACTTGATTGGAATGATCAAGGAGCAGAGGGTATACATAGATTTCTGCAACGTGTTGTCAGGTTAGTTGAAACTCCAGAAAGAACTTCAAATAAGATGGAGAACGAAGAAAAGTACATAATTAGCAAGACGCACAGAACAATAAAGGATGTTACAGAGCATCTTGATAATTTTAATCTTAGTTTTGCAATTGGAAGCATTATGGAGCTAGTCAATGCTCTTCACAAGTATAGGTCTGGAAATGTAAATCTTGATGTTTATTCAAATTCTTTGAAGAACATTATACTTTTATTATCGCCTTTTGCACCACATCTTTCCGAAGAGATGTGGGAACAGATTGGTGAGAAAGATTTTGTATCTTTACAAAAATGGCCAAAATGCAATGAAGCGAAGATAGATGAGAAATCAGAGGCTTCCCAGGAATTTGTTTCAGATGTTGCAAGAGATGTTTTATCAGTTATGAAACTTACAAATATTTCTAATCCTAAAAAAGTAAAAATTATTGTTTCAGAAAGTTGGAAATATGAATTTACAAAAACTATGAAATCTCTCTTGGATAAACATACAAATCCGGGCGAGATAATAAAGGAACTCATGTCTACTGATTTGCGTAAATATGGGCAAGAAATTACTAAATTAGTTCCAAAAATATTCAAGGACAGAAGTAAGCTTCCAAAAATTGTGCTTGAACAGAAAGATGAATTGGTTGCCCTGGAGCAAAATATAGAAACCATAAAGTCTAATATTAATGTTTCTGATGTTGTCTTTGTTTCTGGAGATGAATCTCAAGAACCCAAGGCAAAGCAAGCACTTCCAGGAAAGCCAGCTATTATACTTGAATAGCTTTATTATTCATAGAAATTTATTTATATTCAAATGTCAAAACGATGAAGATGGAAAATAAAACAAGAGAGCAGAAACGCCAAGAGCTCGTGGCTTTCATGCAAGAAAAAGGTTTTGTATGGGGACCAAGCCCCGAGATTTATGGTGGAATGGCAGGATTTTATACATACGCTCCCTTGGGTAAACTCCTAAAAAACAAAATAGAGAAAATAATACGAAAAGTTTTCATTTCTAATGATTTCTGGGAGGTTGAATGTCCTACTGTTATGCAGAAAGAGGTTTGGGAAGCATCAGGTCATCTTGGTGGTTTTTCTGATCCGGTTATCACAACAAAATCTGGAGCATCCTTTAGAGCAGATAACCTTCTGGAAGAGAATTTTCCAGACATTCAAATTCCTAAAACCGATGATGAACTTCTCACGCTTATTAAAGAGAAAGGTCTAAAGGCACCAAACGGTGAGGAGTTTATATATGAGATTAAGCGACATAGCTTGATGATGAGGACCACCATAGGGCTTGATACTGAGGCTTATAACAGGCCTGAAACTGCAACAACTACTTATCTCCCTTTTATTAGATATACTGATTTTTTCAGGAAAAAATTACCGTTTGGAGTTTTTCAGATTGGTAAAGCTTACAGGAATGAGATAAGTCCGCGGCAATACATGTTGAGAATGCGCGAGTTCACACAAGCCGAAGGCCAGTTGTTTATCTTTCCAGATGATAAGGATAACTATGAAGGTTATGACAACTTAAGAAAAACAATTATGCCTTTTTGGACTGCCCAAACGCAAAAAGAAGGTAAAGAAATTTTGGATAATATTTCTCTAGAAGAATGTCTCAAGAAAAAATATATGAAAAGTAAAGCTTATGGAAGTGCTCTCTGTATTGCGTATAACATGTTCGTTAATATGGGAATACCTTCAGAAAGAATAAGACTTCGCCAGCATATGGATGATGAAAAAGCGTTCTATGCTGATGATGCATGGGATGTCGAAATTAATTTAAACACATTCGGATGGACTGAAGTCTGTGGAGTGCATGACAGAACAGACTATGATCTTAAACAGCATTCAAAATTTTCAGGCAAGGATCTTACTGCATTAACTCTTGATAATAAAAAAGTTGTCCCACATGTTATCGAGATTGCATTTGGTGTTGACAGACCCTTGTTTGCGTTACTTGATATTTTCTATGAGAGAAAAGAAAAGGGTGAAGGAAAGAGTATGTTCAGAGTTCCATATCATATGTCTCCAGTTGACATTGCTGTTTTCCCATTAGTCAAGAAGGGTGGTCTACCCGAGAAAGCAAAAGAAGTTCACGAATCATTATCAAGCGATTTTCTTTCTGTTTTCGATGTTTCCGGATCAATTGGTAGACGCTATCAGCGCGTTGCTGAGCAGGGTGTTCCTTATGCAGTAACTATTGATTTTGATTCCTTGGAGAATAATGATTGCACATTGAGAGACAGGGACTCGGAACAACAAGTGAGAGTCAAGATTGATAAGCTTACAGAAACAATTAAGGACTTGTTATCTGGGAAAATTCAATTTTCAAAATTATAATTTCGTCCTCTAATTTTTAATTTTTTACAAACTTTTTTAAATCAAATACATTTCCTTTGGATTGTTCGGGACGGTAGCTCAGACTGGGAGAGCGCTACGCTGAAGACGTAGATGTCGCGGGTTCAAATCCCGTCTGTCCCATCTCTCACTTTGTTCGAAATGTTCCATCCTGTATTTGAAATGCTCTCCAAACAAGTTTGTTGGCACCGACGCTCATCCTTCGCTTACGGAATCCCGTTTGTCCCATTTCTTATTTTGTTCTAATTGTTTCCTGATTTTCTCAAGAATTCTAAAATTCTAGAAGTCTCTTCTTTGTATTCTGTGATATTATATGAATTTTCTACTGATGAATTATTGTTAGATATTTCCATGAATTTACTTTTCATCCATTCTATTGTATCTTCGTTTATCCCATGTATTTTAGATAATATGTCTATATTTTCATTAATCTCTTTTAGATGCGCTGAAGTGTTATTATCTGAATTTTTAGTTAATTCTCTTACAAATTCCTTGTATCTTTTTGCTAATTCTTCCTGGATGCTGTGACTTAGTATTTCTTCCTCGTAATTCATAGATTTTTTTTTGTTTTTGAGCTTAATAAATCTTATTCAGTTATTACTGTTTAATCCCAAACCTTAATAAACAAAAACTTCTGAAATATATCTATCTTATTTTTGTTTATTGGTGTGATGATGGCGCTTTCCGAAGAAGAAAAAAAGCTAGCAAAAAATGTAGAACAAAAAATAAAGAGTGGGCTTTCAAGCTCAAGCCCTGCTTCTCTTAGCCAAGGACTTGATAATTCTGGATCGGATGATGCTATTATCAGTAAAGAGTATGATGATTTCAAAAAGGAAAACTTACCCAAGCAATATGGTATTTTTGAAAAGGCTTGCCAAATTTCTGCTAGTGTGATGAAAGCATCCCCAGATAAGGAGATAAAACCAAAACTGGAAGAGAGCATATACACTTGTCATCTTAATGTTACTCCTGAGAGTGCAACTTCATTTGTCTATGTTGGTTCAATTGCTATGTTTCTTATCTCTTTGATGATTGGTGGGGCCATCTCTACTTTGATGACTCTTAGTCCAAATACCGCCCCCGATGCAATGGATTTTCTTATGTTTAGTCTGTTGATGGGTCTTATTCTTGCTATGATGGCTTTCTTTCAGATAAGGAACTGGCCATTAAATCTTGCAAGCCAATGGCGTATGAAGGCCAGCAATAACATGATTATCTGTGTTTTTTATATAGTAACATTTATGCGACACACTTCAAATCTTGAAAATGCAATACGTTTTGCTGCAGATCATGTGGGTTTTCCTTTATCTCTTGATTTGAAAAGGATTGTCTGGGATGTTGAAACTAACAAATTCTCTAGCATTACTGAGTCTACCGACGATTATCTAGACGGTTGGAAGCCTTATGCTCCGGAGTTTGTTGATTCAATGCAGCTTGTAGAGTCCTCTCTGCTTCAGGGAAGTGAAGAACGAAGACTTGGAACACTTGACAAGTCTCTTTCTAACATACTTGAACAAACTTACGAAAAAATGCTTCATTATGCCCATAATCTTCAAGGTCCTCTTAGCAATCTTAACATGCTTGGTGTTATTCTACCCGTCCTTGGTATGGTTATTCTTCCTCTTGTCGTAAGTATGATGGAGGTTCAATGGTATTATCTGTTTGGTATGTACAATATAATATTGTTTATTGCTGTTTTTAATCTTGGTAACAAGATTTTGATGACTCGTCCTAACGGATATGGCGATACTTCAGAAGAGTCTCCAGAAATGAGTAAATTTAAGACGATGGATATTGATTTAGGGTTTACGAAGCTAAGTCTAAAACCAAGCCAAGTTTCTCTTCTAGTCATAACGTTCTTTTTATTGTTAGCATTTTCTCCTTTAATACTGTATAGAATTGATCCATTGTTTGATGAGAAGTTTACAAATTCTGCA
>CAZOXV010000054.1:0-7189 GCA_964583935.1 uncultured Methanosarcinales archaeon
ACCGGTGAGCTTTGGAAGGTTGATTCTGGTGGCGGTGGAACTATTGCTATGTTTATGACTAGGTTTAGAATGGACTGTGTTGATATTGGTCCTTGCGTGCTTGGTATGCATTCCCCTTGTGAAGTTGTATCCAAAGCAGATATCTACTCCGCATTTAAGTTTTATACAGAATTTTTCAAATCATAATGTGGGTTATTATGTTTTTCAATGGGTTTTTTGAGGATGTGAAGAAATCTCTTACAAACATTGGTGACCATCCTCTTATTTCTCTTTGTGTGGCATCTCTTGATGCTTTTTTGATATTCTTTTCAAGTTTTGTATTGAGCTCGCTTTTCAGAAGTGTTTTTGATGAGGTTGTTCTGATAATGAATTTCTTTATGGGACAGATGAAAGGTATGCCCTCTGATGAACTACTCGAACTTGTCCCAAGCGAAGCAGCTTTGTATGCTATGTATTTTGATATCTTTTCTAAAGCATCACTTTTCTTTTTGATGATTATTGTTGTTTGGGGAATTACTCAGTCGACTGCTTGGCATCTTATTTACAGAATTTCTGAGAAAAAGAAAGGACCACATCTCTTTAACTACATGAAGAGATTTTTCATCATTAGTTTGATTTTCGGCTCTGTGTATTATCTCTCTCTCATGCTCTTCTCCTTTATGGTTTTGAGGATTTCTTCCGTGTTTCATGGAGTGATGATTGGAATATATTCTGTTATTATAGCAATAATAGTAATCATAATGCACACCTCATACTCTCTTATTTTCAGAAAGAAAAAATTCAAACATTATTTTTCTATTATGAAAAAACTCATATTCTCCAAGAAATTTTTTGGTATCTTTTTTGTGTTTCTTTCCGCAGCACTTGCTCTATTAGTATCCAGTTGGATTCAGGCCACGCTTGTTATTTTCCCTGGGGTAATGCTTCTTGTTGGATTCTTGCTTGATTTTGGTATTTTCATTATGCTACGGCTTGTTCTTCTAAGAACTGTTGAGCGATTGTCCGCTAAGCTATGATACCTTTGGATAGATAAGCTACTTGGAAAATTATATAAATTCTGATAAAAAGAGCATAATTATGGAGATATTCAAGCTGGATAATGACATTTCTTTTTTGGGCAAAGCATTGCTCTTGGATGATTCTCTTGTCATTGGCGATGTTCATATAGGTTTTGAGGAGGCGTTGAATAAGGAGGGCTTTCTAGTTCCACGAACACAGTTCAAGCAGATTTTTACAGAAACAGAGCAGTTACTCAAAAAAGTTTCTGTGAAAAAGATTATCATAAATGGTGATTTTAAGCATGAGTTTGGGAGAATTTCTCGCCAAGAATGGAATGATACTTTCAAAATGGTTGAACTATTTATGAAATATACAAATCAGGTTATTCTTTTGAAGGGGAATCATGATAAAATTCTTGGGCCAATTGCAGAAAAATATAATGTTGAGATAATTGATTATTTTTTTCAAGAAGGCACTTTTGTGTGCCATGGTGATTCTATTCCGGATGAAACAAATAATGATTTCAAGAATGCTGAGACTGTTGTGATTGGGCATGAGCATCCATGTGTAACTGTTCGTGACGACCACAAATTTGAGAAATTTAAGTCTTTTCTTGTGGGAACTTATGCAGATAAGAGATTAATTGTAATGCCTTCTTTCAATCCTGTTGAGGGTGTCGATGTTGCTAAAGAAAGAGTACTCAGCCCATTTTTGAAGAAAAATGATTCATTCTATGATTTTGATGTTTATGTTACAGCTGACGAAATTTATCCTTTTGGTAAACTAAGGGATTTCATCAAGAAACGCTAGGCGCACCTTTATTCTTCTTTATGTGAACTCCGTTCTGCAAGTTTTTTTAATTCTGAAAGAACATCATTTGAGTTTGCATTGTTTTGGCTAGTTACTTTATTCTCTTGTTGTTGTGGTGCTACTTGTATTTGAGGGTTTTGAGTTTGATTATTATTTTGAGGCGCTTGTGGGGGCGCTTGGTGTGCTCCAACATTTGTATCATTGCCTTTCTTTACAATGGAACTTGTTGCTTTTATTGCTGTTACGCAAGCTACATCAACTATATCATCTACTGAGCAGCCTCGAGAAAGGTCATTTACTGCACCATTAAGCCCTTGCAATATTGGACCTATTGCTTTTGCACCAGCAAGCCTTTCAACTAGCTTGTATGAAATGTTGCCGACATCAAGATTTGGCATAACAAGTATTGTCGCATCTCCTTTTATCTGCGAGTCTTTTGCTTTTGATTGAGCCACTTCAGGTACGAGTGCAACGTCAGCTTGTAACTCTCCATCGACAGGACATCCTAAATTCATTCCTTGTACTATCTGTGTGGCCTGTATAACTTTATCTGCAAGTTCGTGTTTGGCTGAGCCTTTTGTTGAAAAAGAAAGCATTGCTACTTTGGGTTCTATGCCAAATTCTTTTGCAGACTCAACAGATGCTTTAGCAATTTCTGCAAGCTCTTCTGCACTTGGATTAACGTTGAGCCCACAGTCAGAAAAGATTAGTATTCTCTCTTGGATAATCATCAGGAAAAATGATGACACTAATTTGTATCCTTCTTTTGCTTTTAGAATCTGAAGTGCTGGCCTTAAAGTGTCTGCTGTTGAATGCATTGCGCCAGATACGAGACCATTAGCCATACCTTGTTTTACCATCATTGTCCCAAAATAAACGGGATCTTTTATTAGCTCTGATGCCTGCTCCATTGTCATGCCTTTGTGTTGTCTTAGCTGGAAAAGTGTTTGAGCAAAGTTTTGGGTTTCTACATCGTGCAAAGGGTCTCTAATTTGTAGTTCAGATATGTTTGCTCCACATGAATTAGCGACTCCTGCTATCTCTGGTTGTGATCCTATAAGAATAGGGGTTGCCAGTTTGTTGTGGAAGAGAAAATCTGCTGCTTTTAGTATTCTTTGATCTGTGGCCTCTGGTAGTATGATGATGGAGTTTAAACCACTTGCTCTTTTCCGCATACTCTCAACAAATTGCTCCATATGTTTTTTTTAGATTTTTAGATATATTAATCTTATGGTGATGTTTGCATTATTGATAAAGTACTATGAAGAATTAAAGTTACTATCAACCCAAAAATTTATAATACATTATCATGTATAAACAATTATGCGTTTATCACAACCAAAGAAAAATTCTAAAAATAAAAAATCTCAAATCGCCTTTTTTGTTGCAAGAGTTGGTGGCTGGGACGGGATTGCTTTACAGGCTGAGCTCTGGCTTAATGTTCTTCTTTCTTTAAGGAAACAGATAACTTTGGTCACGGGTGAGATAGAAACAAGTCCCGGTCCGCTTGACAAAAGTCCGTTTAGTGATGTTGCTATGAATGTCATTCCTGAACTCTCTCTTGAGCACCAGAAAGAGCTTTACAAACTATCTTTCAAGAAGAAATATAATCGTGATGTGTGGATTGAAAGGTTTTATCAGGATAAGAAAATTTTGAAAAGATTGTTTTGGGAACAGATTAAAGATGTCTCATTTGTGATGCTGCATAATTTTTCAATAAAACATCTGATTCCAAGTGCATGGGCTGCTATGTATGAGTTGATGATTGAGAATAAAGACAAGAAATTCATATCCATTGCTGCTGATTCGCCATTTGAAAGAAGTTATATTATGGAAAAATTCTCTCCTGAGGTTCTTGCTCTTTTGAAAGAACCAAAGATATGGTATAATAAAACACCACGCAAAATAAAAGAGAATCTTGATGCAAGAGATGGATACAGGTATGTTTCGCTTCCAGGTCCTGATAAATCTAAAAATCTGAAATATATCATTCTAAACAGTAACCAGAAAAAAATATTCCATAATATATATGGTATACCTGACGAGGATTTGTTTGCGATACCTGACATGGGCGGCTTTGATGCTACAGCCGTTAGACGAAGACCATCAAAAAAAGATTTTGATAAGTTCTTCGACTATCTCTCTAAAAATCAGTTGACAAATGGTGTTGGCCAATTCGATAAAAATTGTGTGTATTTTATTTCTCCTGTTAGACCTATAAGAAGAAAAAAACTTGTTGAAGTCGCTTATGCTTGTAAGCTTTTTCAGGAATTCCTGCACAGAAGAAAAAAGAACAATAAGGTTGTACTTGTCGTGACACATCCTAATAGAGATGAGAAACCATATTTCACAGAGCTAAGACGTTTTGCTAGGAAGATTGGTCTAACCTTTGTTTTTTTGGGCGAGGATATTTCTCTTAGGAAAGGTGGCTCAGAGACCTACACTTATTCAGAAGTCATGAACTTTTTTTCTTATCTCAACAGCATCTGTGTTGTGGGTAGTGAGTTCGGTGGTTGGGAGAACGGAATACTTGAGTCAACCGAGCATAAGATTCCTGTGTGTGTGAATCCTTTGCTTCCTTCATTTCAAGATATGACGGCTCTGGGCTACAATTATATACCTGCTCCAATTTTGATATTTTCTGACGCTGCTACTCTAAAAATAAATGTTGATCTTCTTGATTTTCCAAGCATAAAATCTTTTTTTAAGAAAGTTTATAATCGTATTTTTGTTAAGAAAGCTCGCCGCTTGAATATTAACCATAATTACTCTATAGGTTTGAAAAAGCAATCTAAAGACGCAACAAAAATTCTCATAAAAAAGATGATGAATTCTTTTGAAAGATAAAGATTTTTAAGCATATTAAGGTTTTTCATTAGCATGAAACTTTGTTATGTCCTACCGCTATTTTTTTTCTTTCTTTCTACTAGTGCTTTTGCCGCAACAATTTCAGGAAGTCTCTATGACCTCTCTTTTGAGCTTGTTGAGAATGCAGTTGTTGAGCTGGATACTAACCCAAAACAGGTAATGGTTGCTGTGGATGGCACATATTATTTTGAGGTGCCTCTTGGAGAGTATGTAATAACAGCAAGAAAAGGTGAGCTTGTTTCTGAAGATGTTATTTCTGTGAGTGATGACGGAAATTTTAGATTCGACATAATAATGATGCCTTCCTTTGAATCTGAGGAGACTGTGTTGGATAGTATATCAGTTTTAGAAGATGACAACTTGCTGGATGAGTTTATGACTGAAAAAGAGAAAAACGAATATTTTCTCTATTTTTTGTTAGCTGCTCTTGCTATTCTTATAAATATTCTTTTCATTTTTCGGAAAAAAATATTGAGACGGTTAAGGACCTTTTTCAAAAGGAACAGGAAAGATTCTGCCCCGTCTATTCCAAAAAAGGAGACTGGAGAAGATGATTATTATTCTAAAATTATTTCTTTACTCAAAGAGAATCATGGACGTATGTCGCAAAAAGAGATACGCAAAGAAATACCACTGTCTGAGGCAAAAATATCATTGATTCTTGCAGAGCTTGAACATGATGGAAAGGTTAAAAAATTCAAACGTGGAAGAAGTAATGTAATTTCGCTAAATGTCTGAATCAAAATAAGATGGCTCGTCCCCATCAGATTCGAACTTAAAGCCAACTTCTATTCTGTTTAGCAAGCCTCTGTCTTCTGCATCGTTGAAGAAGCTTGAACGTTTTGAGAAGAAATATATATTTTGTACAACTTCGCTGTTGAAGTCTGCCATGCCTAGTATCCTGTAAATCTCATCAAGGATTTCTGTCTCAATGAACTTTAGCTTTTCATTAGCTATTATGTCCATCTCGATTTCTTTTCCGTATCTTATTATGATTATGTTCTCAAATTTTTCAGAATTTATAGAAAATTTCCATTTTTCAACGTTTTCTTCTTTGAAGACCCTTTTCATTTTCATTGCTAGGTTCTTTCTAAGATTGTCTATTCTTTTCAGGGTCTTCTGATCGACAACTTCATTCTTCATACGTTTTATTATGTCTTTCGCTTCTTCAGAATTTGTAGCTTCATATTCTTCTGTAAACGTCAGACTTTCAGACCTGTATGTCTTGTAAATCTCCCAGAAAGAATTATTCTGCCTCGCCTCAATGCAAACTTGTAAATCCTTATCATTGCATTCATAAGTCTTAAGATCTTTATTATCAATCACACACTTCCACATGTAAGAGTGTATAGCCAAGTTCATATTTAAAATTTCTGATTTTCTGGACAGTAGTTAAAACTGTCTTTCGTCGCAGAATGCTGTTTTTTTGTGTGCAATAATGGGAAAGATATTTAAACCAATACTTCATAAAGAAATAGAGAGTTTTCAGGGTATTTATTGTGAGGGAGCGCTCTTTAGTTAGGTTTTTGTTTATTTCTGTGTTCTTATTAGTTTTTTCTATCGCTTCTTTCTCTGTTTCGGGACTCTATCTTGATGTGGTAAATTTCAATCCAAGCAATGATACTGTGCTTTCTGGTACTGGAACAACAATGTATGTTGATTTCTATGTTTATGATGATTTTGATTCTGATAATTTGGAAGTCGAACTGCATGTTGCTAACTGGACTGGCGATTATTCTGTAGTTGACAGCGGTACTTTTGAATCTAATGATAGTAGTGTTCGTCGCTTAGAGTACCAAGTGAATGTGGATGGCAACTATAGTTGGATGGTTATTGTTTACAACGCATCTCTCGACTCTAATGAAACAGGGATTTACAATTTTTATATTGATACAACTAATCCAACATACTCAGACGTGCAAGTAGTTCAAGGCGATTCACAGAATGCATCACAATACATTAATTTGAGTGCATATCTTAACAGTACTTATTCATATTTTGATACTGTTGAACTCGAAGTGGATAATCAAGCCGTTCTTACTGAAACATATGCTGATTTTGGTGAAATACATGACGCTCTTTTTAATTGGGAATACCTTATACCTAATTCTTCTGCGGGAAGTACGATAGACCTCAGATATTGCTTCAGTGATGTTGGATCCAACACTGACAGAATCTGCACTTCTAATATGCCTGTCTATGTCACTGATAATATAAATCCAGAAATACATGGTTTTGAGGCTGCTGATCAATTCATTAAACCTGACGACACTTTTGATTTCTGGGTTAATGCAACAGATTCTTCTTCAGAAAATCTTCTTGTGAATATTTCTTTCTACGATGGTTTTGATTATCTTCTTAATTTATCAACGACAGCCCAGACAGACAACAATTATACGTTTAGCCTGGTCCCCGAATTGACTCCGGACAATTATACCCTGAATATAAGTGGTACGGACGATTTCAATCATACTGATAGGGACCAGACTTGGGTTGTCTTGGATGATTCTCC
>CAZOXV010000055.1:0-7163 GCA_964583935.1 uncultured Methanosarcinales archaeon
GAGTAAAACCTTGGTAGTCTTCTGTTGAATGAATATTTCTAGCATTTTCTGGAATCCATATGCTATGAAGCACATCATTATTAGGCTCAAGTATTACAGATTGCATACTTCCCATTCTACATGTATACTCCATAACATTGTTGTAAAGCTCTAAGCCCATCTTCTTCATTGGAAGGGCTTTGATGGCCTTCTGTAAAAAGTTAATCTCTCTGTCATTAGCTTTAAAATTCACACTAGACTCTAAAATCCTTGTACGCATTAATTTCCACCCCATGTAATGTTAGAACTGTATCGTTTAAAAATTTTTTGTAATCCTAAAGAGTAGTCATCAAAATTATTATCGCTTGCTGTGCTTTTTGTTTATGTCATACAATGCAACAATAAAAAGAGATTCTGACCAACCAAGTGGTGTATTATCATTATATTTACTAGAGTTTGAAAAATATAGTTCGGGAATCTTTCCATTCTTGTTTATTGTATCTATAGCAAGTTTGACATATTTCTTCGCTTTTTTCATATCGCCTAACTTTTCGTATATTATGGCAAGCCAAGAAAAACCAAAAGTCCATTCTGCCTCTTCTGAATATCCATCAATATTCTTGTTATAGTAATAATCGTTCTTGTACCTTATGAGACCTTTTCGCTTTACAAGATGGTATTCAACATTCTTTAAAATCTCATCACGCTGTTTAGGTGTAACGACATCATAAGGCCATATAAGAGAAAGCAACGCCAAATCCACAAACTTTTTTTTTGACTCACGTGGCAGGAGAATCTTCAACGTTTTTTTTCCTTTCTGAATGAGAGCACTAGGAACTTCCACACTAGGGAGATTATTGATATTGATAAGTCCCCCTACACAAGCGCCAACAGAAGAAGCATGTATTTCCTCATTTTCTTCCCACATACCTGAATCTTCATCATGCCAATACTGAATACTATCCAAATACTTCACAAGTTTATTTACAATCCTGATGTCATCCTTTGACTCAAGAATCCTAACTCCACGATGATGCTCTAGTTCTCCTATTTTATACAAGATAGCACCGATAGAATCGTTTTGCTTGTTACCCCATTCTTCCCAGAACTCATCAAAAGTATCCGGATGAAATCTTGCATGTATATATTCATGTCTGTGCTTAGGCTTTCGCATTATGGCATAATCAATCTTGTACTCATGTTTAAGAAAAATGTCTAAGAGTGCTCTATATGTCTTTTTCACAACGTCCCACTGATTAATTACTTCAAAAGCAACACATTCATAGAAATTATCTCTCAACCACGATTTATTATAGCCTGTTGAAGAATTCTTTTTTGATGCTGCAAAAAGACCCGAACGATACTGCAAATTTCTGAGAATCTTTAGATGCTGCTTCATTAATCTATCATAACTGAGACGCTCTGTACGTTGCATACCATTCAATAATAAAGAAGTTGTTTAAATATTTTCGTTATATAATTCTGAAAATCAAATCATTCCATAGATGAATGGAGAAACAGGATAGGAAGAACCAAGAATAATTAGAAGCCCAAACAATAATAATACTATTATCAAAGGCGCGAGCCACCATTTCTTTGTGACCATGAGAAACTCGATAAACTCGAAAAATATACCTCTATTCATCTTAAACAATATAGATCATTGATTTAAATAATTTTTCTATAGGTTTCATTCTATACCATCAAGGCATCTTGATTTGGCGGTAGAATCGTATATATAATTACAGACACTCGTATTCCCTGTATTTTTAGCAATGGTTTCTATACAATCATATACTTCTTCCATGCCTGTCTCCCAGTAATAATCAATATACTTACACTTTTTATGTTCCTGATCAAAAATTGTCTTAGTAAGATAACAATCTTTGTCAGTATCACATGACTGACGTGCAACATCATCTTCTTCGTCCATAAAAACTAAAATCAAGATAGACTGCTCATCCTCATCACCATTTCCATCAGAAGCAACAACGTAGAAGATTCCACTAGAGTAATCATCATCACTAGGATACCATTCAAGCAAGCCGGTGGTAGAGTTTATACTCATATTTGAAGGTGCGTTCTTCAATGAGAATGTTATCGTGTCATTATCTTCGTCCTCAGCAATGACCTGATATTCATAGAGCTCATAAGCTAGGGTTTTGTTAACAGGGGTTGAAGTTATAGTAGGAGGATTGTTTGGTTTTTCTATGTCAAACATCAAACATACACCAGATCTACATTTTCCCTCCGTCCATTCATCACCATCATCACAATGATCATTAGTCTCACATAAATTTCTTCCCTTATCATCAACACAATCTTCGTCACCGACATCATAGCCATAACATCTTGGCGGACAAAATTCATCACCGGAAATACATTCTCGACCATCATCGAGCTTTAAACCACACCTATTATCGTCATCACAATAACGGATGGTTAACAGATCACCATCAAAACAATCTTCGTCAAGCTCGCAAAATTTCCCTGATAATTGTTCATCCTCTTCTGTATCATCTTCTACTTCTTCTGTAAGATTGTGCGAAGACTCATTAACAGCAATACTTTGGTTTTCGTCATCATGTGTATCTGATTCAACATTTGTTTCATTATATACAGGTTCATCATCATAAAGAGAATCTTCCTCTTGTTCCTCATAGGGATTCTGCTCATAATCTGGAGCATCAACTTCATCGTCAAGACCAGTTCCCACATCAGTCCTCCCCGAAGAAGCATCTCTTGACATGTCATTGCCACTAATAGCAAAAATAATAGAAGCGATTATAATTACCAATAAAACTCCACCCACAATAGAACCATATTTAATCATAGAATCCTTATCCAAGCCGGGATGTTTTTCAACAGCGGGAGAAGGGTTTTGTACAGGAAATTGTTGAGAATTTTGTACACTGGCTTGTTGTGGATTCTGGGGAAATCCTTGTTGTGGCGATGGCTGTATCTTATTCTTCAAATTGCCAGGAAGTTTCGAATAATCAAACATGCTCGCATTTTTTGTGCTTAAATCAAGCACATCCTTCCCGAGAGCTGACTTTGCAGAATATAGTACATCATCTGTATAGCCGCTATTCTTAAGGTTATTAGTCACCTGATCAACCGTATAACCCTTGCGTACGTTCTCTTCGTAATACTGCTTAACCGGGTTGATGTCCATCATTATCACTGCTGTCTTTAGGTTCTTCCAGAAGAATATCAGTACCAATATCGTGAATTGTGTTAGAAATTATTTGAAAGGCAAAACCATCACCTGCTGTGGATGGATTTTCAAAATCATCACTATGTGCATAAGTTAGCAAAGAAATTCCTAGTGCAAGAAGAATGATAACAAACAGCAATGTAAGGTTCACATTAACCATTTTAGACTGCTCGGCTTTTACCATCATAAAAATATCTTTTGTCGAACTAAGCTTTCTTCTGCTCAATAGTATACTTGCGATACGCTTGTCACCAGAATATGCCATGGTATAATTTTAGACTCCTTTGTTTATAAACTTTTTCGCGATATTATTATCTAAAAGATAGTTTTTTATAACACTAGAAGGTTTCTCCTAATTATGTCAGAATGGAATCTTAATGATATATTTGCAAACTACAACTCAAAAACAGAAGAACTCATGGAACATGCAGATGGGCTTGTAAAATCACTTGAGATAAAAAAAAGTGTGCTGTCAGAAGAGATATCTGACAAAGAATTCTTGGAAATTATGAGTATCGAAGAAGAGCTCACAGATATAACTTCAAAATTAGGAGCATATGCATCATTATGGCAATCTGAGAAAACAGACGAGCCCGAAAGAAATGCATATTATCTCAAGATAAGTGAATTTATAACAGATCTAGGAAACAGAACATTATTCTTTAGTATATGGTTTAAAGAGTTAAGCGACAAAACAGCAGAACGACTGATAAAAGCAGATGAAAGATATTCATACATGCTAAAGACAATACGGAAATTCAAAGAGTACACGCTGGATGAGAGAGAAGAACAGATATTGAACTTAAAAGATCTTACCTCTAACGACGCATTAACAAACATCTATGATATAATAACAAATAAATTTGCATGGGAGTTTGAGGGGAAGACAGTAACACAGGAAGAAATAACACAATTTTATAGGAACTATGATAAAGAAAAAAGAGAGAAAGCCTACAATTTGGTTCTTTCGCGATATGGGGAAGAAGAAGCAGTCCTCGGTGAAATATATAAGAATCTCGCAAATGATTGGAGGAACGAGAACATAAAGCTTAGAGGATTCCATTCAGCAATATCAGTGAGAAATGTCGGTAACGATGTCTCTGATGATACAGTCAACGCACTTCTAGCAGCAGTCAGAGATAACATTGATGTTTTCAAGGAATACTTTAGACTTAAGTTTAAAGTTCTAAAAATAAATAAACCTGCAAGAACAGATGTCTACGCGCCACGTGAAGAGAATGAAAAAGAGTATAGCTATGAAGACGCAAAAAACATAGTTCTCGAAACATACAAAGAATTCTCAGAAGACATGTACAATAGTGCGAAAAAAATATTCGATGCTGAACATGTACACTCTGAAGTAATCTCTGGAAAACGTAGTGGTGCTTTCTGCTATACTGTGCAAAATGATGTAGTCCCATACATCCTTCTGAATTTTACGAACAGACAAAAAGATCTTTTCACTTTAATGCATGAAGTCGGACATGGAATACACGGCTTATACGGAAGCAAACAAACAAAGTTTACATTTCATTCAACACTGCCGCTTGCTGAGACAGCATCAATATTTGGCGAAACTCTTCTTTTTAGAAAGATAATTGAAGAGTCAGACAAAGGAGAAAAGATATCCCTATTAATGGATCAACTAGATAGCCAATATGCATCAATTGCTAGGCAATCATTTTTTGTAGTATTTGAAAAAGAAGCGCATGAGATGATTGGAGAGGGTGCAACAATCAATGAACTTAACGATCTCTATATGCAGAATTTAAAAGAACAATTTGATGACGTACTCGAAATACAAGACATCTTCAAGCATGAATGGAAATATATACCACACATTTATCATTCACCGTTCTATTGTTATGCGTATGCCTTTGGAAATCTTCTAGTTTTATCTCTTATGAAAAAGTTTGATGAAGAAAAAGAAGAATTCATTCCCAAATTTGCAAAGATATTGTCCTATGGTGGAAGCGAGTCCCCCGAATACATTCTAAAAGAAGCTGGTTTTGATATTTCTTCAAAAGAATTCTGGAATAGTGGATTTGATATCATAAGGAACGAAGTGGAAAAACTGAAATCACTTGTAGAAGATGAATGATATCTTAATGATAAATTTACTAATAAATCATTTTTGCATGGTTCCATAGCCACATTCTCTTAAAATTTATAAAGTAATGAATCAAAAATAATACTATGCGAAACAAGAAAGCACAATCAGCGGTAGAGTTCCTTGTAACGTACGGTTGGGCATTCATGATGGTTTTGGGATTTATTGGTGCTCTATTCTACCTTGACGTTCTTAATTTTTCAAGGTTAGTTCCCGACAAGTGTGAGTTCAGTTCTGAAGTGGATTGTCAGGAAAAGATTATCTTGGAAGAGTTTCCTGAAGGCGAAGCTAACGGAAGAATATACGTGAAACTAGTTAATAATATGGGTTCCAACATACGAATATTAGGGTGCTCTATAAGCGTACCTGGTGTGGAAGCGAGTTCAGATTTTTGTCTTGACACAGAGGATGCGTGCGGTACTGGAGCTTCAGACTTGCTTTACAAAGAGTGGCCACAAGGAGAAAGTCTACTGTTTAACTTTAGCCAATGCAAAACAACAGAAGTAGGACTTTTGCCTGGACGGAAGAAGGATATTGATATGGAAATAGAGTTCCATGCAATAGGAAGCCCAGAAAGATATAGACATTTCATCACAGGCAAGATATTCACAAGAGTGGAACCTGTACAATGAAAATGAAAAAATCGCAGTCGGCAATTGAATTCATGATGATAATAGGGGTGGCCTTCACACTCATGATACCTGCACTCTTCATATTCCAACAATTTGGCTCTCAAGCGAATGAGAAAGTCGTGTCATCTCAAATCATATCTTTTGGAAGAGAAATAATATCCTCTATTGAGTCAATGTACTATTATGGAGAATCATCAAGAACAACCATCAGATTTAACTTTCCCGAGAAAATTACCGATGTATATATCAATGTCCCTGATGAGGGCGGCGCATTATACGAGTTAGTCATAACGGCGGACCTATTTGGAGGTAGCGCTCATTATGTGTTCTTTACAAAAGTTCCAGTTGCTGCAGAATCATCAAAAGATACAGGCTCTGATCTAACGGCTGGAATGGATCCTAGAAGGAATGCCTTCGTCTCTGGTCTTAAGGTTTTCTCTGTAGAATCGGTAAGAGACGAAGAAGATGGTTTGGTTGTTGCAGTAAAAAGAGTTGTAAATTAATCTTATAATAAGCAAATATCAGAACACTAAATATAAAATGAATATAAAAAAGACAAACAAAGGACAAGTATCCATTGAATTCATATTGATAGCTTCTTTTGTAGCGGGTGGGTTTTTACTCGCATCCTCAGCGATTTTCAACTTTATCAATGAAGCTAGAACGCAACAAGAAACAGAAGCACTAGGAGAGATAGGTAATTCTATATTCAGCGAAGTTGTAGTTGCGAGTGTTGTTCAAGATAACTATGAAAGACACTTCAGACTTCCCTCACACGCTGCAGGTGTTGAATATGATATCTTCATTAACTGGTATGAACCACCAATATCTAATAACAGCGAGATAATACTCAAATTTGTGGGTTCAGAACGGAATAAAATAATTTTTCTTCAGGATGTAGATGTAAAAGGTTTAACACATGGATGCAACACGCTAACAAAAAAAGAAGGCATTATCACTATTATGGAATCAGAGACAGATAAATGCTAAACAATATTAAAGAAAAAAATTATGAAAAAAATAAAAATAAAATCAGATAAAAATCTGTATATCTGACTCTTCCTTTTCTTGTTCTACAAGCTCCATGAGTTTATCTCCTGCTTCAATCTCTGCCAGATAGAGCTTTATATCCATTTCCATGTCTTCATATGTTGCATTTTGATCGAAAGAATCCTTCTCTTGCTCATAGAACGCTGCCGCATCTTCATCTGTAATCACTATCTCA
>CAZOXV010000056.1:0-6919 GCA_964583935.1 uncultured Methanosarcinales archaeon
CTGGAACTTAAACGAATTTTCTTAAGGCCTTTGGTGAATCCAGATTCTGAGCTTGACTTTGCTTTCGACCTACCAACAAGAGTACTGATAAGAGAGCTCTTTCCTGTATTAGGATAACCAACAATCCCCACACTTATTGTCTTGGAATAATCTGCAGCCTTTAGAATTGCGTTTTTCAAAAGAAGAGTACCATGGTGCTCTCTGGCTGAAACAAAAACTGCATTGCCTAATTCACGCTTATATTTCTCAAGTTTTGCTTTAGAAGCTAAGTCACATTTGTTGAGAGCAAATATTATTTTCTTGCCTGCCTTTAAGACTTTATCTTCTATCTCAGTATTTCTTGTTTGTTCAATTGAACGCGCATCAAGAACCTCTACAATCACATCAGCTTCAGATATGACTTTATTCAAAACTCTCCAAAAATTAGGCATAAACAGAAAAAAAGGCATATTACTTTAAAAATATTAACATAGATAACAAAGATTGCTCTAGAATTCATCAGTCTAGAACTCATCAAGATTCGAAAAATTAAATAGTTCCATCACACACACCATTGTTGCATACGCAAGAATTTATGCTCGGAAACCCGCATACAGCATTCCTTTCTGATAACTCACACAAAAGCTTCACTTTCTCTGGGCTTGTCTTCGAGTCTCTACTCACACAAGAAGGAAAGTAACCACAGCAATTGTGTATGTCTTTTATTGTGCAATCAGAGTCAGAAGTGCAAGAATAATTTATATTCTCATAGTACTTATCTAACTCAGAGTCTGCAACATCTGCCATGTTACCAGGGTTACAATCAAGAACACCAGAATCACAAATACAGATTGTCTTATTCTCAGAATCAATATGGACCTCACCCTCTGTTATTCCTAAATTTGAACAGCTAAGTGAGCTTTGATCATCCGAACTTGGCAAAGAGCTGTCTATGTTCAAAGAAAGAGTACCAGAGATAATGAAAAAAAGCAAAGATACCAACAAAACGCCTGAAAAAAAAGAAATAATGATAACTTTTGTTTTGTGTGAGCGAAAAGCAAGTTTCATAGAATTGTGTAAGTAAAAAAGGTTTATAAATATGACCGGATTATTAAAGAAAATGAGTCATTACATACACGTCTTTCCGGGAAATATTGCTGTCTTCGACGATAAGGGAGATATCAAAGAAAAAAAGAAAATATCTCTTTCTAAATTCACCGAGGCAGCATATAATGGAAAAGAGATAGAAGAAGAAAAACAGCTTCTTAAAAAATATCCAGATGCCACAAAACCAGAGATAAAGTCAGAAATATTTCAAAAGATACTTGTTAAACTGAAAGACCCCGCATTATTCAAGGACATGCAAGAATATGCCAAAGAGATGACATCAAACAAGCTTAGGAATCTCTCAATGAAGGATTTTATGATTTGTCAAGCAGTAAACAACATTGATGAGATGGAGAGAATTCTGAATACTATGTCAACACGACTGAGAGAATGGTACTCCTTGTATAATCCGGAACTGTCAAAAAGAATAAGCGATCATTTCGAGTTTGCAAAATCAGTCTTAGATTTCGACAAGAAAGGAATAAAAAAAGATAAATCAATAGGTGGAAATATCTCAAGAAAAGACCTTGAACAAATATACGATCTTGCAAAACAAGTAAAAGAACTATATGAGTTTAGGGAAAGAAATGAGCAGAGGATTGTAGAAGTAATGCAAGAATATTGTCCGAATACATCAGCAATCGCGACAGAAATGCTTGCAGCCAGGCTCATAGCATTATCTGGAAGCCTAAGAAAGCTATCAGCATATCCATCATCCACTATACAAACATTAGGAGCAGAGAAAGCTATGTTTAGGCATCTGAAGACTAAAGACAGACCACCGAAACATGGTATAATAATAATGCACCCAATGATTAACAATCAAAAAAAGAGTGATAAGGGTAGAGCAGCAAGAGCTTTAGCATCTAAGATATCCATTGCAGCTAAAATAGACTATTTTGGTGGCGAAGAATACAAAGGATACGAATTAAGAGAAAATATCGAAAAGCAATTCTCAAAGGTGAAAAAGAATGAAAAACGCGAAACACGATAATGTTTTTCTTGACGGACGGAGAATTGTCACAAAAAACAAAACCAGAGGCGAAGACGTCTATGGTGAAAGGCTTTTCTCAGAAGCAGGCATAGAATACAGGACGTGGGACCCTAAACGCTCTAAACTAGGAGCTACAATTGCAAAGAACATGAAACTCCCCGCTTTGAAAAAAACAGATGTATGGCTCTACCTAGGTGCTGCCTCTGGAACCACAGTAAGTCATATCTCAGACATAGTAGAGAAAGGAATAATATTTGCGGTCGAATTTGCTCCGCGAGTAGCAAGAGAACTTTATTTCTTATCAGAAAAAAGAGAAAACATAGCACCAATCATGGCAGATGCAAACAAACTTGAAGAGTATAATAATCTTGTCTGCCAATCAGATATTCTTTTCCAAGATATTGCGCAAAGAGAACAAGTAAATATATTCTTGAAAAACTTGGTTTTCCTTAAAAAAGGTGGTTATGCGATACTATCATGCAAGTCAAGAAGCATTGATGTTGGGAGAAAACCAAAATCCATTTTCTTAGAAGTCGAAAAGAGACTAAGAGAAGAATTAGAAATTGTCGATTGGGGTACTATCGAACCTTTTGAACTTGACCATGCAGTATTTATTTGTAGGAAGACAAAATAATACTCTTATTAATATTCCAAATGACATCTCGGTAACCAGACAAAAAATATATTTATATATCTACAAATAAAACAGAATACATGCGAAGACTAAGGTTGCCAGAATTTTTGAAAAAAATATATATAAGTAATAATATAAAAAAAAACATTTCTTATTCTCGGCATTATCATACTTTTTTCTCTTCTTGTTCTGTCATTTGGAAGACTCTATCTTATGCTTAATGTAATTCTTGGACATGATATTATGATTGATCTCAGGGTCACCAATGATTTTATTGAGGTAGAAAACAACAAAGAAGAAGAGATTGAATTTAGAGTCTCTGTAAACACAAATCCGTTCTGTAGAGCGCAATGTACAACAGTTTTTCGCGATATAAGTGATAACAAGATAATACAAGAAAACAGCAGCACAATATGGCCCCTGTTCCCTGTTGATAAAAAATATACGGTGAATACAGAAAAAGGCACTGGTTCAAAACTATATAGATTTGAAATTGAATGCGTCAGTAATATGACCTTTCTTTGTCGAACAACTGAAGAGCCAAGAACAAGACACTTAACTGTGACAGTTGACCATGAACTTAACGATGAACAAAAGGAGGCCAAAGAATTTTCTAGAGAACGGTTTTCAGAAATAACCAAAAAGATGAAAGAGAATATAGGGATTGAGAATGCAATAAATAATGCAACATCAAATCTATCAGAATATCTTGTCTTTGAGAATAGAACAAAAGCGATAGAAGAGATTAATGAAGAAAACATAGAAGAAATCTATAACCTTGTTGAAATATGGTACAACTCAGAGTATATCACAATGAGTAGAATGGTTGGAGATATAGATACTATGGTATCAGAGAGTTATATAGAACTATATCTGGAGCTAGAAAGAATTAGAGACCTAGTTAACAAACAAAATAGTATTGCTTTATCACTAGAATCCATCACAAATAATATTACAGAAATTAAAGATTTTGTGATTCTTAATGAAAGTCTGATCAATAAAATATCAGGTGTTGTAGAAGAGATAAATAAGACTATTGATATATTGCATGAGAGAAGAAGTATAGAAGATAAGGAACACAATATCTCTCTATTAAGAAACAAAACAATAATTCTGAAAGAAATGGCCATAGAGGAGCACAGTACAAATAAAAAAGAAGCAATAAAAAACCTGAACAATTTTTGGGAATCATACTGTGAATTAGAAAATTGCACAGAACCAAAACTCATTAACAATGAAAGTGATACCTGCCATGAAATTGAGATTGCTTGGGAAGAATATAACAACACCAACTCAACACTCCTCCCAGAACCATATTCGAAATGCAAAACTATAGAAATCAACGCACAAGAAATCCATTGGAACAATATTACAATAGAAGTTGAAGATTCTAACTTTATGATGGAACTCAAAGAAAACCCGGACATGTGCTGTATGTTTGGTGAATGCAAAGAATGTTGCTACAACACCGAGTGTACAAAAAACCCAATAGTTTTGATTCATGGACACGCAATAGACCAAAAAACTCCTCCAGATTATAGCATGGATAGCTTAAGTAGACTTCAGATAAAGTTGGAAGATGAAAACATCGCCAATATGGGCAGAATCTCTTTATACAACTACTTTGAGCTACCTGAAAATATTTGGGGAAAATTCAGAAAACCAGTTTCACTTAAGATAAGCTATTACTATGACATATACAAAGAAGAAGAATCAAGCATAATTATTCCAACAAAGAATGAGAACTTAGACACATACGCAATAAGAATTAGAGATACAATAGACTCAATACTATACAAAACAAATAGCACAAAAGTAGTCATTATAGCGCACAGCATGGGAGGGCTTGTCGCAAGAAGATATATCCAGATTTTTGGTGAAAGCAATGTTGAAAAGATTATGCTCCTTGGAACACCAAATCATGGAACAAGAGGAATAATAAGTGATCTATGCCTAATTTTTGGAGAAGCATTAGAATGCAGAGACATGAGAAAAGGTAGCCTGTTTCTTAACAAACTGAACAGAGAACCCATTCCCGACATACCATTCTACAATGTTATTGCTACGGGATGCGATATGAGAGAAGGTAATGGAGACGGCATAGTCCTAAAGGATTCCGCTTGGCTTGAAGGCGCAGATAATTTCATAGTGGAAGGGGACTGTTTGAACGGAAAAACATTACATACAGAATTCATCAAAGACGTCAATAATCCAGAATTCTACAACATAATTAAAGAATTTCTAGAAACTTAATCAAATCCACATATTTTTTATAGCTGCTTCATTCTTTTGAACTCATGAAGAAAAGCTAATTCTCTTTCGCGTATGAATTTTCCTTGGTAATCTTCGGGCCTATCATTTTCTATTCTTGTAATTGCATCTTCAAACTCCACCCAAATTATCTTAGAGCCACTCTCAATCTCTTTCTCAGTAAAATTTGACTCTCCTTTAGATACCAGCTTCCCATGATAACAATAAGATGTCTGTTTCAAAAGCCATTTCGATCTATATTCAGAGATCTTGCCAATCTCGCCCTGGACATCTATCTCTCCACCAACTTCTTCAAGGCACTCCCTCACAAGAGCTTCCTTAATACTCTCACCTTCATCGACTCCGCCACCAGGAAGCTTATGATAATTCTTCTTAGAAAGAAACATTAAAGGAACTCTATTATCTTCATCAAAGAGAATAGCACGTGCCGCTTCTCTTACCTTTAACCATTTTTTGTTAACAGGAACTTTTCCATCTTCTATTTTTTTCAGTAGTTTCATGGCAAAGATAAAAAAATAAGGCTATATAAACTTTGTCAGAAATATATACTGTAGATTTGATTTGATGTGTCATAGACAATAGCAGAGCGAAGAACTGCATCTATTTCAAGAGAATGCTATTATTGACTATAATTTATACAAAACTCAAAAAAACACAAAGAAAGATTTATAATCATACAGGGCAATAAATTAGATTAAAATGGTAAAAGCTAAGGAAAAAACGGTTGTAAAAACATATACTAGAAAGAAGCCACAAAAAACAAAGTACGACAAGAATGACATTCCTATAATTGCAATTAACTTTAAGACTTACGAGGAAGCGACAGGCCAAAAAGCATTAGAGCTCGCGTTGATATGTGATGAAGTCGCAAAGGAGACAAGGGCTGAAATAATAATTTGTGTGCAACCAACAGACATATATAGAATAAAACAGCATGTTTCAATACCTGTATATGCGCAACACATAGACCCAGTAGACCCGGGAAGCAATACTGGAAGGATAATGCCACTTGCTGTAAAACAAGCAGGTGCTGACGGTACACTTCTTAATCACTCAGAGAACAGATTGAGGGTTGATGTAATACAATCCAGTATTGAATCTGCAAAGAAAAATGATTTACATACAATAGTATGCGCAAATGATGCGATTGTTGGACAAGCTGTTTATTCAATGGAACCAGATTTTGTTGCCGTCGAGCCACCAGAATTAATAGGCGGGGATATCTCTGTAAGCAATGCAAAACCAAGTATAATAAAAGACTCAGTCGGAAGGATTTGCAAGCTTGGTGGTTACCATAAAGTTCTTGTTGGAGCGGGAGTGAAAAACAACAAGGATGTCAAGAAGAGCATAAAGCTTGGTGCACGAGGTGTATTGCTTGCTTCAGGAGTGACAAAAGCAAAAAATCCACGTAAGATTCTCAAAGAACTTGTAAAAAATTTATAGATTCGGACCTAAGTCGTGATATTTTTCGCGTTACTAAAATATTTCTATTCTGTTTGCAGATAATCTTGAAATTACATCCAAAATTACTTTTTAATCAGCAGCAACAAGATTCTTAACATAAATGGAGGTTTTCAAAAATGTTAGGAAAAAAGAAACTTGAGGCATTAAGAAAGATGCCATTGATTGAGACAACTGTAAGAAGAAGTAAAGACGGAAG
This sequence comes from uncultured Methanosarcinales archaeon, assembly GCA_964583935.1. Taxonomy (GTDB): domain Archaea; phylum Nanobdellota; class Nanobdellia; order Woesearchaeales; family CAZJJJ01; genus CAZJJJ01. Next base: position 6,646 of record CAZOXV010000056.1, read on the forward strand.
CTATCTAATAAACAAAACAACGATAACTTCTATCAAGCCCGTTGAATATTACCAGGCTGTTCTGGATTCAGAGGCTCCAGCAGAAGAGGAACCAGAACAAGAGCTTATTGCTGCCCAAGAAGAAAAATTACAAGCATAAGGCAATAACACATCAACAACTTTTTACTTTTTTTTGTTTTTAACTAAAAACAAGATTCTATTTAAACATACCATTTATATAAAATATTCATGAATCTATTTTCATGGAATTCAAAACAGCATTCTTAATTTCCAT